>JANQEY010000169.1 GCA_028278125.1 bacterium
ATAAAACATTGAAAAACGTTTCGCAGGAATCCCAATCACGCCCGGTTGATGGATTTTATTCAGGAAAAGGTAACCTTCCCAAGTGGAGAAACAAGTGGGTTCAGCAGTGGAATGAAGAAAAAGCGGACGAGCTTGTCCGATTTTTTAAACATATACCACCAGTTGGATTGCGCAGGAATCTACTGAAAACAGAAAACGATGAATCCTGGATAAAAATATTGAAGTCCGAGGGTGTGGAAAATATAGAACAAATCGAAGGCTGGCCGGGATATGTTTATGTACGTGGAGTTAATCCCGCAGTCCTACCATCTTTTGAAAATGGCTTAACGACAGCCCAGGATCCGGCGGCTGGTATAGCTCCAACCGTTCTCGATCCGCAACCAGGTGAAAATATCCTCGATCTTTGCTGTGCTCCAGGTGGAAAAACAGCACTGATCTGGGAGAAAATGGGGGGTGATGGCAGCCTCCTTGCAGTTGATAAAAGCTTAAAACGGAACCAGAAAACTCGCGAGGGATTAAAACGTCTTGGTCATGAAAGTATTTCCGTTCAGACAGATGATGCCATTACCTTTGACGCAGGGCAATTTGACAGGGTACTGTTGGATGTTCCCTGTAGCGGAACAGGGGTAGCGCATCGACGTGCTGACCTGTTGATTCGACGGGCTCATCTCCAGCCAAGCCATATGGGTAAACTGCAGCGAAGCCTGATGGGACATGCATCTGATATGGTTAAGCCCGGTGGTGTACTGGTTTACAGTACCTGCAGCCTTGAACCGGAAGAGAACGAAACCCGGATAAGAATGTTCGAGAAAAAATACGGGGATATATTTACCCGTGAAGACCTGCCCGAGAGTATCCCCGACCAATGGCAGAAGGAGAAGGGGATGGTGGCAACCTGGCCCCCGCGTGATAAGGTAGACGGCGCGTTTGTTGTGAGGTGGAGACGAAACGGATGAATCGAATCCAGGAAATATTCGCATGGATTGGCAGAATCGGGGTAATGCTCGCCATTTGGGGTGTAATCGCGGCTTTTATTTATTTTATCATCATGCCTTTGGTTGTCCGCAAGGGACGTGAAGTAGAGGTGCCCGACTACCGCAATATCCTGATCGAAGAGGCTATAGCGAAAAGTAACAAACAGGGATTTGAAATAGTTGTTGACGATGAACGTTTTGACGCGGAAGCCCCCACAGGTTTGATCCTTGACCAGCATCCGTTTCCTCAAAGCCTGTCGAAAAAGGGAAGACGTATCCACGTTGCTGTTTCCGCCGGACCGCCAACATCCACGGTTCCCGATGTTGTCGGGAAACCACGCGATGATGCCCTGTTCGCGCTTGAACGGGCACGAGTGCCGGTCGGTGAAATACGATACTCGTTCAGCAGTAATGTATACGAAGGCCTGGTGCTTGAACAGACGCCATTGGCGGAAGAAGAGGTCCCGCGTGACAGCCTGTCATCGATTACCGTCAGCCTCGGCAAAAAACCGTCCGAATTTATCATGCCGGATGTGATGGGGCTACCTGAAGAACAGGCACGTTATCTGATCTTAAAAGCCGGATTGCAAATCGGGTCAGTATCTTACGATAAATATGTCCGTCACAAGGATGGAACGGTAGTAATCCAGAAACCTGGTGCCGGTGAAAAACTCGAGCACGGTTTTATGACTGATCTCGTGGTTAACATGAAATCTAATTAGGTTAAAGCTCGGCAACAAATCCCTCTGTGTCGTTGCGAGGAAGCGGCGAAGTAATCTCAACCTAAAATTTCAATTAAGTTCATTTAACTATAATATTCTAAACCATATTAAATATATGGATATTGGGTGGCCTGACATGCGAAGCTTGTCAGGTTTCATAACCAACAAACAATGTCAATCCATTATCGATACAAATAATATAAATCATGACACCCGACAAAACCGCCTATGGCGGAATGTCGGGCCACCCATCACGGCAATTCTAACTATCTCATTATTTCCTGTGGCACTTTTATTTCAGAAACGCTATAATTCTTTATCTTCAACCAATAAGCAGGGGAAAAGAATTGCCAGACCAAAATATAAAAGAAATTGAACGAATCGGTGGACGTGTCCGTCTGCTGCCGTCACTCCTTTCAGCAGATTTTGCCAACCTCGGCAATGACGCAAACCGTGCCCTCGCAGCAGGTGCCCAGGGGCTTCACGCCGATATCATGGATGGTCATTTTGTCCCGCCGATAACTTTCGGCGCGGATATTGTCCAGGCGGTTATACGAGAGAGCAAAGCACGCGTAGACGCTCACCTGATGATCAAGGAACCGGATCGCCAGGTGGAAGCATTTGCCAAGGCGGGGGTTAAAGCAATAACAGTCCACGCTGAAGCATGCCCCCATCTCCATCGTGTTCTCTGGCAGATCAGGGAGGCTGGATGTGAAGCCGGAGTTTCTGTTAATCCCGCTACACCTGTTAATGAAGTTGTCCGGTACACCATTACCCTGCTGGATCGCGTCCTTATTATGTCCGTTAATCCCGGATGGGGAGGACAGGCGTTTATCCACGAAACCCTCAATAAAATCCACGAAGTACGTATGATGCTCGACGAGTTAAATTCTCCTGCGGAAATCCAGATCGATGGTGGTGTTAACCTCACCAACGTCGGCCAGCTTGTCCGTTCCGGAGCCACCGAGCTTGTTGCCGGCACAGCAGTTTACAAAGGAAATGTAGAAAAAAATATTGCCGGCTTCAGAAAAGAAATAGTGAAGGCTTTGTCGGTTTAAGGTAGCCCGGATAGTTCGCTGTATGCGAATATCCGGGTTTAAATGAATAAGAAACCCGACTTGTGAACCCAAGTTTTCCACCCATCAATTACAAATCAGTAATTTGGGGGTAGTTGAAGTGAAATATTTGTTGATTATAATATTATTAATCCAACCTCTTTCTTTATTACATGCAAAGAATATTGCCGTACTTAACTTAGACATGACCAGTGGAGTTTCTCAAATGTATCAGCTGACTTTGTCAGATCGATTACGTCAAGAATTACACTATACTGGTAAATATTCAGTGATGGAACGCAATAGAATGGAAGACATTTTAGCTGAACAGGCATTTCAGATCAGTGGGTGTTTTTCGAATGAGTGCCTAGTAGATGCTGGTAAATTATTAGGCATTGAGAGTATTGTTGCAGGTTCCATAGGCAAAGTTGGCAATACCTTTTCTATAAATGTCAGGTTAATTGACGTTGAATCGGGTAAAATGATTCTAACAGCTAGTGTTGACAGTGAATGTACAATAGATGAGGTTTTAACAGGTGTAATTCCAGAAATTGCGGAGATGCTTGCATCTAATAAATCATCAAAAAAACATTTGAAATCAAAATCAAACAAGGAAAAGAATCAACCATTATCTAACCGAAAAGTAATGTCTGTGGGTGATTATTCGCTTGGAGTAAACATTGGAATATTTCCTCTAATGCACAGTGGATTTGATAAAGCACAGGAAATATCAAATGACCAGGTAGCATTACCAAATGATGGAAATAGTCATGAATCATTTATAGGAATTCATCTAAATCGTAACTATGGAGAAATATTTAGTACATCGTTATATCTAAACATGATAGGTATTGAAGAAATTAACTCTTACAGTGCAAAATATAACGTGTCTTTAGGTTTTTCTTTCATTTTATACAGAGATAATCAGTCTGATTTTAAATTGGAATTTCTACTTGGAACAGTTTTCTATCCTCTTGACTCAAACAATGATGTTGATAATAACTATGAGGTTACGCAAACAGCGTTTTACGGCGTTGGTGTGAAATTTGAATATCAAATAAAGAATTACTATATATCTTTAGGATATTTACTACATCCAAAGAAGAAAATGATTGAGGATACTAGAACAAGAAGAAACGCGGATTTTGGTGTAAATGGAATTATAATATCTGCAGGAAGATATTGGCAATTATAATTTGCTATGTTGTTACAGGATTAATACACACCGGGAAATATCTGGATAAATGGTGTCGTTGCGAGGAAGCGAAGCGACGAAGCAATCTCTAATGGGGTGGTCAAATAAAACAAAATTACACTACATAATGACGAATAAATCAAACCGGGTTTTATATACAGGGGTAACTGGGAATCTTGCTAAGAGGGTATATGAGCTTAAGAATAAACTAAGACGTGGATTTACACAGAAATACAATGTCAACAAACTTGTTTATTATGAAATTTTTGGAGAGATAGAAGAAGCATTGATAAGTGAAAAACAAATCAAAGGTGGATCAAGGCAAAAGAAAATCCAACTAGTTGAAAGCGTCAATAAGGATTGGAAAGATTTATCTGATACTCTAATATGAGATTGCTTCGCTTACCCGCTTTTGGCGGGTAAAGCTCGCAACGACACATTTTCATTATTTTTATGAACAACCCTGCTGGATACTCCAACAGGGTTGTTTTAATTAAGCATTAGAAAATATACCAGTATCGATTTACTTCGAATAACTCAATAATTTCCCTTTAACATAATGGTACTTGTCGCCACGGTTTTCGGCGCAGATGTAGTCTACGTCGATATCTCTTTCCATGCAGTGTTCCATATACTCAGTGTACTTGTATTCACTGTTGAGGGCGTGAGTCGGGACAAGAAAACGGGGTTTTAGCTTACTGATCGTGTAATCGTTCCCCTCGTCGAGAGCACATTTATCCCGTGTATGGCACCCGGAAACATTAAGGAACGCGAAGTCTACTTCGTCGGCATATTGCGAGATGTAATCTATCTCAGACGTATAGCCGTCTTTTTGTCCTTCAAGCCACCCGGCATGGTCACCGGCATGGTAAATAGTTAACCCATCAACTTTTACCAGGAATCCAACACCTGCATCATTAGCCCTGAGTGTTACTATTTCCATCCCGTCGACAGTTTTCTGATCACGGGGGGCTGTGTAGATGTAGCCGGGGCCGTCATAGCCTGTTTCCCGGTACTGGGGAAGTGAATCGGCAACAAAACCATAGATGTAAGTGATATCGTCAATCCCCTTACTCCATTCGAAAATGGCTTTATCGAAGTGATCCTGGTGTTCATGGGTGGCAAAGACTTCCACATTCTGTCCCGCAAGTTCAGCAGGATTTATTCGACCATTGGCCAGCAGAGGTTCTGGCGGTTCGTTTCCTCGACTCCAGTAATCGAAAACAAGGAAATGGTTTTTTGTTTTAATTCCCCAGCCACAATGACCCATGTACCATAAAACAGCTTCCCCATTATCGAAATCTTTCGTCAGGTCTGCTGAATAACCGTAATTCTCGTCAAGGTGTTTACATTTAGCACCGCTCTTCTTCAAAAGGTCTGCGACTTTATGGTGACCGTATTTACCGGCATAATAGAGGGCTGTATTTCCTTTCAGGTCTTTTTTCTTGTAATTCGCGTCATTTGCAAGAAGGGATTCTGTTGCACCATCATTACCGTTAATAGATGCAAAATGGAGTGCGGTTTTTCCACTTCTCTTTTCCGGATAATCCACTTCAGCTCCAGCTTTAACCAGCAGGTCAACTACTTCAGGATTACCCTGTAGAACCGCGCTCTGCAACAGGCTCCTGTTTTCGTCCTCGAGAATGTTCGGACTGGCACCTTCTTCAAGTAATAGTTTCACAAGTTCAGGATCGGATCTGAATACCGCGAAAGCTAGAGACGTCGTACCATTTTCAAAGTTGAGATGAACATTGGCACCTTCTGACAGGAGGAACTTTACCATTTCGATTTGCTGTCCATGGATTGCAGCAACAAGCGGCGGGTAACTGTCTTCAGACCTGATGTCTATCTTCGCGCCCTCTTTCATCAGGTGTTTAACTGTCTGCATATCACCCGATTCAGCTGCAAAATGGAGTAGGCTGTATCCCCATGAATTCATGATATTGGGATTCGCGCCTTTAGACAGCAGATATTTAACAATCTCCGTCTGCTTGGCGTAGCCTGCGCTTAACAATGGTGTAAAGTTGGCTTCGTTCCCGAAATTCGGATCAGCGCCTTTTTCCACCAGCAATTTTGCCACTTCCGGGTGACCGTAAAACGCCGCTCCGTGAAGTGGGGTGCTTTGATTTACCTTTTGCGCCATTATATCCGCACCTGCTTCCAACAGGAACGCCGTGATTTCGAGCTTTCCTTCGTAAGCGGCACGGTGCAATGGCGTACTTCCATCATCCAACGTGGCTTTTAACAAGTCAGGTGATTCAGTAAGCAGTTTTTTTACCTGGTCGAGATTACCCTCGCTGATCGCGTTAAAAAGGTCATCTGCGTAACAAAGTGAAGTGAATAAGGCGAGAACTAATACAACACTGAATAACTTCTTCATCTGCTACCCCCTTCCGAATTGAGGTCTTGTAAAACCGAGATTCCACCCCTGAAATCTATTCTGAATTTTCCTGTTAACGGCATAGGTTGAGTGTGGGTCAAAAACCAAAACGATACTCTCAAGACTCGGAATATTAATATGTTGCAATTTTTATACCATCGTTTCATAGGATAATTTTATAGCTGACAAGGGATAGGATTAACAGGGATTTAGCAGTATTTGAGTATGTAGATGCTTATTATCAGGATGATTAAATATGCTTCAGATTGCTACTTTTGGCGAGATCCAATTTCGTTTCGAAAATCGAGGGTGTTCCTGGGTCCTCCGGTGTCATCCCCGACTTGATCGGGGACCCAGTGTCGTTATTTGAGTAGCCCGGATTGCACGGTGTTTGTGAATCCGGGATTCTGTTCAAATAATTGGAAAAATTGCTTTCCTGGATATCCGTCAGCAGACGGACTATCCGGGCTACATAAAAATACCCGGGACAACTTGGTCCCGGGCTACAAATTTCCACAAATCTTGAGCAACATTTATCCGAGGTACGCCCTCAGTGCTTTGCTCCGTGTTGTATGGCGGAGACGGCGGATTGCTTTTTCCTTGATCTGCCGTACACGTTCACGGGTCAGGCTGAACTTCTCCCCGATCTCTTCAAGTGTCAGAGGATGCTCAATATTCAACCCGAAATAGAGACGGATAACCTCGGCTTCCCTCGGTGAGAGGGTAGCTAACGCGCGATCCACTTCCTTCTTGAGTGAGTCTCCCATCAGGACAGTGTCCGGTGGGGGAAGCTGGTCGTTGTGCAGGATATCCAGCAGACGGTTATCCTCACCCTGGTTGAATGGCGCGTCCATTGAAAGGTGACGTCCGCTCATCTTCAGTGTATCCGTAACTTCGTACGGTGTCATATCCAGCGCGTCCGCGATCTCTTCGGCGCTTGGTTCACGTTCGAATTCCTGCTCCAGGTGGCTGTAGGCCTTACCGATTTTGTTGAGGGCGCCGACACGATTCAGCGGTAGACGCACTACACGGCTCTGTTCAGCCAACGCCTGGAGGATGGACTGACGGATCCACCATACGGCGTAGGAGATGAATTTAAATCCACGGGTTTCGTCAAAACGCTTAGCCGCCTTGATCAGCCCGAGATTTCCTTCATTAATAAGGTCGCCAAGGGATAAACCCTGATTCTGGTATTGTTTCGCCACGCTGACTACAAATCGAAGATTCGCCTTGGTTAATTTTTCAAGGGCCAATTGGCTACCCCTGCGTATTTGTCTGGCGAGATCGATCTCTTCCTGCGTTGTCAGCAGGTCTACTTCACCGATTTCCTGGAGGTATTTCTCCAGTGATTGATCAGCACGTACACTCACGTTATATAACCTCTGTGAAGCTGATTTTTACCGATATTACAGGACTAAGTGGTTATTAAAACCACCTGTCTGCCGAACCATCCCGGTACCTGGCACGGCATAAATGTTATACGGGTAATTCCCGCTGTTAAAAATCTATATCAACTAAAACTATAAATTGCATGTTTATATAAAGTTGCTCCGGCGCACTCAGACGAGCGAACAAGAGCATTATATTACAGTTCTATTTCTTAAATGCCACAAACCTCGAACTACCACGTCCCTGTTCGAAATACATAACCAGGATTGCCTTGTCTGTTTCGCCAATATTATTCGTCACGGTCCGCCAGTCCTCGATTCCTGAAATGTCGTCCTGTCCGAGTTTGACTATCACATCTCCCTCTGACAATTTTTCCAGTGCAGGACTGTCGCTGTCGATCCGTGTGATCAAAACACCCTGTTCGACTTCCAGGTCCATTCCACGTGCCTGGCCGCTGGTCAATGAAACAACATGAATCCCCATCCAGCCATTTGACGAGCTCCGCTGCCCCCTTGATGCCATGGCGATGTATTCTGAACGATCGGCGAGGACAAAATCAAGCTTTTTTGTTTTTTTGCCCCTGAGAACCGTTAATTCCATGTTTTCGCCGGGTTGATGACGTGCAACACGGAACCGGAAATCGGTTACATCCTGAACTTCAACACCGTCAACTTCAATAATAACATCGGATGCATGCAGGCCGCCATCTGACGCCGGGGTTTCGTTCTGTACTGATTCAACAAAAATACCTTCTACATCCTCATCGAACCCGAGGGCTTCTCTCTTGAGAGGATCGAGTTCCACCGGCACCATTCCGAGGTAACCACGTGTTACTTCACCTTTATCGAGGAGCTGAACCATCACGTCCTTGGCGAGATTTATCGGAATGGCAAACCCGATATTATTCGCAGCTGCGTTGATAGCCGAGTTAATCCCGATTACTTCACCGCGGATATTCGCCAATGGCCCGCCGGAGTTGCCGAAGTTGATGGATGCGTCTGTCTGGATAAAATCCTGGAAGAGGGGTCCACCACCCTGGATAGGGAGGTTGGAACGTCCCTTGGCGCTGATGATCCCCACCGACAATGTCCATTCAAGCCCGAGGGCGTTACCCATGGCAATCGCCCAGTCACCGATCTTTATCTTTTCAGAATCACCAAGCCTTGCCACCAATCCGGGATCAACTTTACCGATTTTCAATAATGCAAGATCAGTTTCCGGATCGGCACCGATTATTTCAGCGTCACGTTCCGTACCGTCAAGAAGTTCAACAGTAATCTTTTCCGAGTTCTCGACAACGTGATTATTCGTTATAATATGACCCTCAGCGTCAACAATTACACCTGTACCACTGGAACGAGGACGTGGAGCCGGTCGTCGTTGTTGTTCTTCACGACGTTCGAAAAATTCACGGAAAGGATCGAATTGTCTCAGGAAATCATGAGGATCTGTTCCTTCACGGACTACCGATATATTTACTACTGATGGTTTAAGACGATCGGCTACAGCCACAAAAGGGCTTGTGTATTCACCTTCGTCACTTGTGAATGATTCATACTGGGCAGCGTAAACTGTTCCCCTGTCAGGTACAACAGTCCTTGCCGGTTCGGATGTATCAAAAACTTCCTTATATTCCGTTTCCTGGCTCGGGCTGTAGTTTTCCCACAAAACAGCGCCAACAGCTGTAAATACCACGGCTATAAGGATAAATGCTATACTATTACGAAATGTGGATTTAGATTTCTTGCTCATTGCCTACCTCGGACAAACTTTCAATGTAAACTTTTAATTTTACTCAATCAATAGTTAAAATATTTCAATTCCCGGTGTGTCCGGGACTGTTCTATAATGAGATTCACCTGTTAGACACGTTCGGAGTTCCAAAGTTTACGGCTCTCTCCCTCCTGGAGGAAAAAAAGAGAGCCAATATTCCGTTTTTTGACCTGTGCAAAAAACGCTTCTCCAAAAATCCCCTACGTTATCTGCAGAACATCACAAATGGAGGATAAAATGGCTGTACGACAGATTATAGAAATCAATGAAGATTTGTGTGACGGTTGCGAATTGTGTATTACTGCATGCGCTGAAGGCGCACTGAAGATGGTCAATGGAAAAGCGAAGCTGGTAAGCGATATTTACTGCGACGGGCTTGGTGTATGTATTGGTAACTGCCCGCAGGATGCTATTACGATCATTGAGCGTGAAGCGGAAGAGTTTGACGAGGAAAAAACCGCTGAACACCTGGCGAAGCTTGAAGCTGAAGAGAAAACAGGTGAAGAAGCACCTTATCCTCCACGACCGGCTTTTAATGAACCACAAGGTCATGCCTGTCCCGGTTCGATGATGAGGAGTTTTAATCAACAGGATCAATCTGCTCAACAAACTGCCGATCATTCATCAGTACCAATGAATTCACAACTCCAGAGCTGGCCGATTCAGCTTCACCTGTTGAATCCTGGTGCACCGTTCCTGCAGGGTTCCGACCTTCTCCTGGCGGCCGATTGTGTTCCCTTTTCCTACCCGGATTTCCACAGGCGATTCCTCAGCGGTAAAACACTGGCCATCGCTTGCCCGAAACTTGATGACGTTTCACCGTATGTTGCCAAGCTTTCGCAAATGTTCGCCCATGCGGGAATTAGAAGCCTCACAATCATGAAAATGGAGGTTCCCTGCTGTTCAGGTATTTCACAGATTGCTATGGCTGCATTACAGCACTCAGGAGCTGATATACCTGTTACTGAAGTTACCATAGGCATCCGCGGTGATATCCTCGAAGAACGCCAGGTACATGGAACACAACCTGCAATGAGAGCGTAAGGGTATACAACACTGTAAGAATACTGCTAATTAATCCCTTTTATTACGAAAAGGGATTTTTTAGAACAAACGAGTTAGGCTTGTTTAATTGTATCTTTTCGGTTTATGTTTAACCACAATTTGAGGGGAATTAAAGATGGAATTAAATCCGGGAACAAAACTATTCAAGTTGATCGACAAATACCCTTTCCTGGTCGATTTTCTTGTTGAATATAACGACCACTTCAAAAAATTGAAGAATCCAGTTCTACGAAATACGATGGGACGTATCGCCACCCTCCAGATGGTGGCCTCGATGGGATCAGTTGACATCAAAAAGTTAATAAATGATATAGCCGGTGCGATCAGCAGGGAGACGGGTGAAGAGGTTGCAACAGATACAGAAGCAGTAAAAGAGTTCGATCCGGCTCGTCTTGATGCCATGAAACAGATCATCAAAGATTTACATGATGGTGGAGATTTTGAAGAGTTGAAAGACCGGTTTGCAGAACTGGTTGGTGACACCGATCCAACAGAAATCGCTGAAATGGAGCAGCAACTGATTCGTGAAGGATTACCGCACGAAGAGGTAAAAAAACTCTGTGATGTACACGTAGCGATGTTTAAAGAAACCCTCGATTCACAATCCGTCCCAGAAATGCAACCAGGGCATCCCGTTCATACATTTATGGCTGAAAACCGTGAAATTGAAAAGCTGATAAAACAGATTAGAGGTTTACTGGGAGAGACAGAAAATTCTCCTGATCCTGTTCGTTTTGCTGAAAACTGGGGTAGTCTCGCAGAAGAATTCGAGAAACTATCAGAACTGGAGAAACATTACCTTCGGAAAGAAAACCAACTGTTTCCCTCCCTTGAAAAAATGAGTTTCACGGGACCGTCACAGGTGATGTGGGCTATTCATGATGATGTCCGGGCTTTGTTGAAGGAGACAAGGAAATCTTTGGATGATGGGAAAGGATCAGAACTGGTCGAAAAAACGGATAAGCTGCTTGTGATGGTAGAGGAGATGATCTACAAGGAAGAAAATATCCTCTTCCCGGTATCGCTTGACTTACTAACTCATGAGGATTGGGCTGAAATCCGTAAAGGTGAAGACGAAATTGGATATATGATTGTTGAACCGGGCACAGAGTGGAATCCAAGGATTAAAATGCCATCTTCATCAACAGAAAGTTCAAGCCAGGCAGGATTTGGCCGTTTACCCCTGGATACCGGCCTGGTTTCACTGGAACAATTGAACCTTGTTTTTAAACATCTGCCGGTTGAATTATCATTTGTGGACGAGAATGACGAGGTTCGTTATTACTCTGAAGTTCCGCATAAGATTTTCCCCCGCAGTCCGGGTGTGATAGGCAGGAAAGTTCAGAATTGTCATCCGCCTAAAAGCTTGCACATGGTTGAAGCTATCCTCGCAGCATTTAAAAATGGTGAAAAAGAAGTTGCTGAATTCTGGATTGAAATGGGCGAAAAATTCATCCATATTCGTTATTTTGCTGTCCGGGATACTAATGGTGAATATAAGGGAACCCTCGAGGTTGTCCAGGACGTCACCGGTATCCGTAAACTTGAAGGAAGCAAACGTCTCCTGGAATGGGAGACGAACTAATAGGGACACTTTATGAAAGACTCAAGTCAAACAATAAAAGTCGCTGCCGCACAGGCGGCGTCTGTTTTTCTGAACCGTGATGAATCAGTGAAAAAAGCCTGTCATTTGATCGAGGAAGCCGCGGAAAATGGAGCTAAGCTGGTTGTATTTCCTGAATCGTTTATCTCCGGCTACCCCGACTGGGTGTGGCTGGTGCCGAATAGCAGAGGGCAGGAGCTGAATAACTTGTATG
Organism: bacterium; assembly: GCA_028278125.1. The sequence continues at coordinate 12,371 of JANQEY010000169.1, forward strand.
TTGAGCTGGTGAAAAGCGCCATTACAGTCGGTGACGAATCCACTCGACAGTTATGCGATGCCGCGAAAAAATTCAATATCCATGTCGCCATCGGAATTAACGAAATAAACAACCAGGCCAGCGGATCGAGTCTTTACAACAGCCTGATGTATATAGGCAACAAGGGAAATATCCTTGGTGTGCACAGGAAACTGGTTCCAACAGGTGGCGAGAGATTGATCTGGGCACCGGGAGATGGTGAAGGATTGGTTTCTTTCGACACAGAAATCGGGAAGATCGGTGGATTGATCTGCTGGGAAAACTTCATGCCAATGGCAAGGCAGGCGATGTACGTTGCGGGGACACAGATCTATGTCGCACCAACATGGGATAATACCGATAACTGGCTCCAAAGCCTGCGTCATATAGCACGTGAAGGAGGCATGTATGTCATCGGGTGTTGTATGGCAATACGTGTTGAGGATATTCCAGAACACTGCGAGTTCAGGAACCTTTACCCCGAAGGACGGGAATGGGTGAATGTCGGTAACAGCTGTATAATTAATCCAAAAGGTGAATTTATTGCGGGTCCGGTTGATAAAAAGGAGGAAATTCTATTCGCGGAGATCAACCTCGACGATATAATTGCCGCCAAAAGATCATTTGATGTGGCAGGGCACTATTATCGACCGGATGTGTTTAATTATTCTGTTAATAAAAACGAATGAGCTATTTGAGCAGTCATTACTTCTAATTATGGAACTATAGACCAACCACAATGTAAACTCTAACGGTGTCGTTGCGAGGAAGCGACCTGTCCGCCAAAGCTTTGGCGGCAGCGTAAGCGACGAAGCAATCTCGGTTTTTAAGTATTTTCTTTCATCTTTAGTTTCATAACCCCTGTAAGATGAGATAGTTCCACAAGAGCACATAAAGTTAGGATGTCCATGCGACCTCTTTTTTGTACATTCCCCGCTATCTGATATACATACAAAACAATTCTGCAAGGGGAGCTACAAGTGGAAAACCTGATTTACCTCGATAACGCGGCTACTGCGTGGCCCAAACCACCTCAAGTCTACGAATTCATGACCAACTTTTACCGTGATAATGGAGTAAATCCCGGGCGAAGTGGATTTGATATGGCTATTGCTGCCGGTGACATGGTGGAAAACACCCGTGCACGCCTGACAAAGTTCTTCAATTGCGATTCACCTGAGAGATTTATCTATACATATAACGCCACTGACGGACTGAACACAGTAATCAATGGCCTGGTACAGAGTGGCGATCATATCATCAGCACGAACCTCGAGCATAACTCGGTTATCCGTCCCCTGAACCACCTCAAACGTGACGGTGGAGTGGAAGTGACATACCTGCCGTTTAATGATCAAGGATTTATCGATCCTGATGATGTCGCGAAAGCATTTCAGCCGAACACAAAACTGGTTGTTGTCAATCATGGTTCTAATGTTATCGGTACCATCCAGGACCTGAAGGGAATCGGAAAGGTAGCAAAGGAGAGGGGTGCTACCTTTGTTGCTGATTGTTCACAAACAGCAGGTGTTGTTCCGATCGATATGAAAGAGGAGAACCTGGATGTTCTGGTGTTTACAGGTCACAAGGCGATGATGGGCCCGACAGGTATCGGTGGTGTGGCAATACGTGATCATGTAGATATCAAGATCACCCGTTCAGGTGGAACAGGTGTACGTTCGGCCTATCCCTATCACCTTGATGAATATCCCTACCGTCTCGAAGCTGGGACACTTAACCTGATGGGTATTGCCGGGTTATGGTCGGCGCAGGACTGGATGGACGAAAGAGGAATAGACAATATCCGTGAACACGAGGCAAAACTTGCTAAAAAACTCGTTGGCGGAATCAAGGATGTTAACGGTGTAATCCTCTATTGTTGTGACAGCCTGGAAAATCATCTTTCAACAGTTTCGGTTAATGTTGAAGGTATCGAGGCGATGAATACCGGGATCATGCTTGATGTAGACTGGGATATCGCCACACGTACCGGCCTGCATTGCGCTCCACTTGTCCACGAGCAGATGGGAACAATGGATATTCACGGTACGGTTCGGTTCTCAATTGGCGCGTTCAACACTGAACAACATGTAGATACGGCAATTGAAGCAATCAAGGATATTGCTGCAAATCGTGCAGGGAAACAATAATATTAGTTAATAATAGATGAATACCTAATAGTCTTTGGTGGCCCGGCTTGACGCGCAAGCCGGGTTTCTTATTAGAGATTTCAGTAATTTATAATTCCATACCAATTTGGTGCACTACAAACAATTTTGTTTTATATTAAAGCATCCCCGCTTTAGTATCCTGTACCTCTCATCGAGGTTTCTTCCTATCCAATGCTGGTGAAGATCATGAAAAAACCGACGGTTTCTTTTCTCCTGATTCCTCTATGTCTTTTTTTCCCCCTGGTAGTGTATTCAGAAAATAGCAGTGGCTGGTTTTGGCAGAATCCGTTGCCAACAGGTGGGGATATTCACGATGTCTGGGTTTTTGACGAAAACCGAGCTTGCCTGGCTGTTCAGTCCGGATTAATGATGCAGACATATGATGGTGGAGAAACGTGGGAATATTCTAACCTTGAAATCCAGGGAGAACGGATTGATTCTATTTATTCACTTCAATTTGTTAATGAAGACACCGGTTTTGTCGTATGCAATGTTGAGGTGTTGGGTTCGAATATGATTTTTGCCAGCCACCTGTTTAAAACAGATGATGGTGGCGACAATTGGGAACTTGTTGAAATTCCAGTAGACTATTTTAATTCATTTGTTATGGCTGATGATTCAACCGGATGGTTGACACAAAGACCAATCGTGTCAGATTCAAAGATTTATAAGACTATGGATTGTGCAGAAACGTGGGAATTACAGTGTTCGGCTGATATATGGGTTGACAAGATTTTTGCAATTGATGCTCTTCACGTATGGGGTTGCAGTTATTACGCTTCAAATGATCGGAATAAAAATCTTATAAAAAGTTCAGATGGTGGTGAAACCTGGGAATATTGCGGAATCTCCGTTGTGGATATTGGTGTAGATCAAATATTTGACATCTTTTTTATTAATGATTCTACAGGGTGGGCAGCCGTAGATCCATGGGGATTGTCCGTAATCTGGCGAACGGATGATTCGGGAGAAACCTGGGTGCAACAGTATGAAAGGGACGATGACGCTGATTTTTCGGATATATACTTTGTAAATGCAGACACTGGATTTGTTGTTACAAATTATTATTTACCAAGTAACAATGTTGTGAGAACAGTTGATGGTGGAATCACATGGGAAGAGATTCCTCTTGATACGGATTTACCGAACGTCAAGTTTATTCATTTTGCTGACGAACGTATTGGTTGGACAGCAGGTGATAATGGAACGATTTACTCTACTTCAGATGCAGGTATTACCTGGGAATCTATTTGCAGCGGAACATATATGGATATTGACGATATCTTTTTTACTGACGAGATGCATGGATGGGGTTCCGGTAGAGGAATAATCAGAACAAGGGATGGGGGGAATAACTGGGAACAACTGGATGTTCCTTTCCTGGAACGATACCACAATTATGATATCTACTTCCTCGACAAAAATATCGGCTGGGTTTCAGGTGATGATTCCACAATTATGAAAACTGAGGATGGTGGTGAAAACTGGGATATATACGAATACACCCTGGGATCATATTTATACGACTTGTACTTTTTTGATGAAATGAACGGGCTAAGTTGCGGATCTTCGGGGACGCTTGGTAGAACATCAGACGGTGGTCAAACCTGGGAATCAATAGATTTAAACATTGACGAATATTTGTCTTCCTTCTTTTTCCTTGATGACAATACAGGTTGGATTCAGGCAGGTAAAAAAGTTGCACGTACAACGGATGGGGGTGGGTCCTGGACAGTAAGTGATACTATCCCTTCATCGGAGTATTCTTATATCTATGACCTGTTTTTCCTTGATAATCTTCATGGATTAGCAGTTGGAGGTAGACCAAATCATTATACAGTTTTGGAAGGTATAATCTGGCGAACATTCGATGGTGGACAAACCTGGGAAGTGCAGGATAGCAGCTCTGACTATTTCAACAGTTCTGTTCATTTTACGGATGATTTGAACGGCTGGATTGTTGGTTATAAAGGTTTATACAGCGGGATGGGCGATGCGCCACCTTCAGGAATTGTATATAAAACAGATGATGGCGGATATACCTGGACAGAAGAAAAAATGCCGATAGGTTCCCTTCATTTTAATAACGTTTTATTTGTAAATGAATCTACAGGTTGGATAACAAGTAAATGTGGGTCAATTCTTAAGACAACAACTGCTGGTAAACCTGAACCGGGTGACAATTATGATCAGATCCCACGAGACTACGATTTTATTGATGTTTATCCTAATCCTTTTAATTCAAAAGCCAGGATTAAGGTAAATCTGCCGTACGACTCAAACATGATTTTATCTGTTTATAACATTATTGGTCAGCGTGTTGCAAAGATAACAGATGATTATTTCAACAAGGGACAGCACAGTTTTTCATATAATGCGTATTACCAGTCCAGCGGGATTTATTTTATTAAGGCGTCAGTAAATCCTGTCATCCCGCCCATGCGGGACAGGGGCACCCATCCAGTAAAACAAAGCCAGGTTAAGAAGATTCTATTAGTAAAATAGTACTCGTTTCGACATAGTTTTTATCTATTTGATCTGATACTATAACACAAAGAAAACCGCCTCAAATAAGGCGGTTTTTCTATAGCGAACAAAATCAATTCAAACCATGTTTTTGTGGCGATAATGCATTTCAGCAATAATACAAAAACATACTGGTTCAGATTTGACGTATTAAGTCTGGATATCGTACGGTAGTACTTTTTCAATCCAGCGTTCAGTGATCCAGCGGAGTGGTTCCTGGGTTGCTGCCGTATTCTCTTCGTCATTGGGAACAGCGTAATGACGATTACCAGCGCTGTCAACCTTTACCATAACCACGGGATGCCGTTCACCCTTAAAGATCACGTCAAACGGTCTTACGAGAAGCAGGTTCATTGAATCTTTCCCCGACTTGATGCCTTTTGATTTAGCAATATCGCCTTTTACCGTCTCGAACAGCATGGCGGAAAGCCTCTAAGCTTTGTTAATGAAATATTTGTCTCTGTTTTTTCGCCCGGAATCTTTAGCTTTTTTTATATTTCCGGGGAGAGGCAAAGTAGGTCAGCAATACCCGCCGGGGCAAGTATTATTTTTGGTCTGCCTCCGGTTTTAACGGCAGGGTAATCCTGAAATTCGTTCCTTCACCCACTTCACTGGTTACTTCTATCCGACCCTTATGACCTTCAACAACTTTCCTGGCAATCGCCAGTCCAAGACCTGTACCATGGCTTTTGCCATAGGTAACAAACGGTTCAAAGATCGAATCCAGTTTTTCTTCTTCTATACCAATTCCGGTATCCCTGATATCCATACGCCAGGTTTTATCAGTAGCCGAACTGGTGACTGTAAGAGTTCCGCCATCTTCCATTGCGTCCATGGCGTTGTTGGCAAGATTCAGGATTACACGTGCTAATTTTGTGCTGTCAAATTCAGCTGACAGGTCTTTCTTCTTGTGTTCAACTACTATTTCCACACCATCTGCTTGTTGTTTTTCGCCTAGAAGGTTCAAAGTTTCATCAATAAATTCGATAACATTGCATATATCGATACTCAGCACTATCTGGTCACGGGAATATTCAAGTACTTCCTGCGCCATTCCCGCCATCCGTTCAACCTGGCTCTCGATACCATTCAGGTATCTTTTACTTTTTTCTTCCAGGTTACTCATTCGCAGCAGCTCACTGTAGCTGGAAATAACAGTCATTGGAGTACGGAAATCGTGGATAACAGATGCCGCGAACCTGCCGACGGCCGCCAGGGATTCACTGTGAATCATCCGTTCCGCAAGTTTGGCTTTTTCTATTGCAATGGAAGCATGGACAGACATCGCCGCGATAAAATCTTCATCTTCAAAAGTAAAATCACCCCTGTTTTTATTCAGGAGCTGCAGTACACCGGTTACCTGCCCTTCCTCTGAAAGCATCGGGCAGGTTAAAAGGTTACGTGTGCGATAACCCGACATCCTGTCTATTTCCGGATTAAATCGTTCATCAGCATAGGCATCGCTGATATTGATAGCCTGCCTGGTTTCGGCGGCTACACCGGCAATTCCCACACCCATGGGAATCCGGATCTCTTTAACATATTCGCCCTGGAGAACCCGGCTTATCAATTCGTTAGTTTCACGGTCGAGCAGGTATATCGTCCCGGTATCACATTCAGTGTGATATGTAGCTTCGTCAAGGATCATTTTCAGGAGCTGGTCCAGGTCAAGAGTGGAGTTTAAAACTCGGCTGATCGTATTGAGAGCTTTCATACGGTCAATAGTATGTTCAGCCTTGATCCGCGCCCTTGAAAGCTCATGGATCAGCTCAGCGTCCTGGTGACGAAGTTCAGTGAATACGTTGCGGGTGAGATTCAGCAGAAAACGGGGAGAGTCTTCAACCAGTTCATCAAAAACCTTACAGGGGAGCAGATGACCACTGACCGGGGATATGGTTGTTACCCTGGCAGTGTGCTGGCGGCGGTCAAGAAGGGCGATCTCGCCAAAGTATTCACCGGGACCTTTCCTGATCTGAAGCTCAACATGATTTGTATTAAGGTCTCGCTCAGGAAATATTTCTACATAACCCTTATCAATCAAATAGAGTCCGTTTATAGATCCACCGGCCTCAAAAACTGTCTCACCTGCATCGAAGCTGAATGGTTCGAGGGCTGATTCTATTTCACCAAGCTTCTTCTCTTCAAGTCCTCTGAAAACCGGATACATCGAATCCCGTCCTCTGTTTCCCCTAATCGAGTTCAAAATGATGCAATTAGGTTAATTTATTCCATTGAATAACTACTTAACAAGTGATATTCAAAATAATAATTCAATGAATATACCAGGATTAGAATGTAATAGATCGAATATTAGAGAGTGTGTTATAGGACACATATGATATTATTTAGCGGATAAACATGCTCTATTAATAACATGTTAAGAAAAATCATTATCAAAATCTACAATAAAAAATCTTATCAAAATATTGTGTATTGTCCCTCCACTTGTAATATCAATCTTCGCATTAACAATTTCTTTCATTGGGAAATGAATCTGAAATTTTATTATACTCACTTTGAGTTGGCGGGGCGAAAATTAATTCAGTACAATATTTTTACATGATTTTTAATAATTTTCTCTCGTTGAATTTTCGTACTATTTCATTGTTCTCAGGGCCTTTTTTGTTCCTGGTCACCATCCTCGTTTTGCCTGGTGATCACAGTAATTCTCTTGCTGTTCGAACTGCCGGCATAGCTGTCTGGATGGGTATCTGGTGGTTGACCGAAGCTGTTCCTCTTGCCGTAACCTCGTTGTTGCCACTGGTGTTTTTCCCGGCTATGGGTGTCTTAAAAGCTGGAGATATAGCCTCAACATACATGAACGATGTGGTCTTTCTATTCATAGGCGGTTTCCTTGTAGCCCTGGCAATGGAGAAATGGAATTTGCACAAGAGAATTGCTCTCCTGGTTCTACAAGTAATTGGTGGAGGACCCAAACGAATACTCTTCGGGTTTATGCTGGCAACTGCGTTTCTCTCAATGTGGATCTCCAACACAGCCACAGCCATGATGATGGTTCCAATAGCGCTCGCTGTTCTAACGCACTATGAAGGAATGCTTGATAGAACAATAGCCGGGAAATTATCCACGGGTCTTCTGCTGGGAGTTGCTTATTCCGCTTCTATCGGTGGAATCGCGACACTTGTGGGAACACCACCGAACCTGGCTTTTGCACAGATATTTGCTATCCAGTTTCCCGGAGGTCCCGAGATCTTTTTTGGCGGCTGGATGATTTTTGCTCTACCGTTGTCGATAATAATGCTGTTGTTGACCTGGCTGGTACTGGTTCTGATGTATCTACCAAAGGGAAAGTCCCGTGGCAATACAGGGAGTCTCTTCAAAGACGAACTTAAAAAATTGGGAGAGATGACCCGGGAGGAAAAGACAGTCCTGGTAGTATTTGCTGCCCTGGCTACGTTATGGATCACAAGACGCCCACTACAACTTGGATCAATGGTGATCCCCGGGTGGTCAGAACTATTTCCTGAACCGGGATATATCGGCGATGGGACAGTTGCGATAACACTGGCGATTATTCTATTCATAATCCCGTCGAGAGATAAATCCGGACAGATCATGGACTGGGCGACCACCCGAAGGCTGCCCTGGAATATTGTTCTTCTCTTCGGTGGTGGTTTTGCCCTGGCAAGAGCATTCACCTCAAGTGGACTTTCTCTATTGATAGGTACAAAAATGGAAGGATTGTCGCAATTACCACCGGTTGTTACTTCAGCATCTATATGTACATTGATGACTTTTCTTACAGAACTCACTTCCAATACGGCAACTACACAGATGGCACTGCCTATCCTGGCCGCAACAGCAGTGGCGATCCAGAGAAATCCTTTGTTGCTGATGATACCGGCAACATTGTCTGCGTCATGCGCGTTTATGATGCCGGTCGCTACTCCGCCGAATGCAATCATCTTCGGATCGGGTAAAATAAAAATCTGGCAAATGGCAAAAACCGGAATAATTCTTAATCTGGCTGGAGTGATTATAATTGTTGCCTGGATACATCTGATCGGTAAATTACTTCTGAATATAGATGGTTCCGGTTTACCCGAGTGGGCGGTTTTTTCCAATGGATAACTTGATTCTCATTGATTAAATTGATTTTTGAGATTGTTGTAAAGGGACGTGGGATTTTTTTGATCGATCCCATAACTCTGGATTAGATGGAAAATCGATGGTGGAGGACACATGAACCTGCGGCATTACACTCCTGGATGGAAAAGAACAAACGAAACACCATGCCCGCCCGGCGCATTCGATTGCCCACATTGTGGTACACGTTCTACAGTCGACCAGAACCTGGAAGAAAAGTTTATCAATCATAATTACGGTGCAAGTTTCGAAGACAAGGAAGATGGCACCGAACCTCCAGTTGTCAGCCAGAGGTATAAAGGTGCGTTTGATATCTTGAAGCTGTTCTGTTTTCATTGTCCCTCGTGCCATCATCCTACATTTTTTATCGAGTTCAGCAGGAATGACCGGAAATATCAAACTAAACGAGAGTTAAAATCCGTTTTTCTCTACCCGGAGTTTAACCCGGATGTCCCGAAAAGCGAATTGATACCTCCGGATTATACCCAAATATTCGAGGAAATGATTTCAATTATGGAAAAAAGCCCTCGTTCCTCTTTTGCGCTTGGTAAACTCCTGCTTGAAAGATTCCTCAAAGAAAATAATTATCCTGCTGATAAACCCGGGAGGGTATCGCTTGCGGAGAGGATGGAAGCATTTCTCAAAGATACCGGTGTGCCACGTAAGGTTCGTGAGTTTGTTGACATTGTTCGCAAACAGTCAAAGATATTTTTAATGGCTGACGAACGTCCCCCTGGATTTATCGGTGTCGAAGGACGGAAAGAAGCGGAAGCCTGTATGTTTATCCTCGGCACACTGTTCGAATATTATTTCGTGGAGCTGCCAAGGTACGATAAACGATTGAAGGATTCACTCGATCGCTTGAATACCATGAAGGGTGCTAAACCCGTTCAAAAAGAAAATGGTTTTGGAAACAATATCCGTTAGGTGTTACGGTGGGTTTGCCGGTACCAGAGGTATAACCCCAATCCTATTGCAAGAATAGAAGCCAGTAGCCTGGCAACTACTACTAACCAGTCTGGAATATGAACCGTCGGTATAACACGGATTACCGATGGTTCTTTTGTATTGAATAGTACTACGCCAAACAGGTAAATAATTCCAACACCAGCGATCAACACGGCAAAAATCCAGCGCAGTGACGGTACTATTCCCCATAAAAAAGAAAACAGGTTTAGTCCGGAAGCAACTACCAGGATAGCAAGACATATCCTCAAATCACCCCACCTGACTAAGGAACTCCAGGCTATGAGCGATACAAGTGTTCCGATCAGAGCGGCAGGAAGATGTACTTCACGCTGGTACCAGTTCCAGCCGAGATATGCCTGCAGCATCTCGAAGATAATAAACACGTTAAAAGCGGATAGTATTATTATGGCAGTTACCATAAGGATTGTGCCTGCTTAAGAGCCGTAAATAATACTGATCGCGTTATTAGCGATATCATCAGAACTTCGAAGTGTCCCGGATGTCGGATTGCCGTTGGTCATGACAACAATATAAACATCTTCGTATTTGAAAGCGCTGGTTTCGTATCCGGGCATTCCACCGTTATGCCCCATGACATGCATGCCTGAGGTAGTCTCCATTACACCACAACCATACTCAAAACCGGGTATTCCCATCGGCACACAATTCCACATCTCATTATGCATATTTTCGTTGAGTAAATCGCCATTGATGCAGATTTTCATCCAGGTATAAAGATCTTCCAGGTGTGAGACGATATTTCCTGCTGAATAAGCCCAGCTCATGTCTGAGTAAAGCTGTTCATCCCAGTATTCACCGGCATTCAAATTTGAGCTGTAACCATATACAAAAGGAGCGGGCATCTCCGCCTCACCGGAGGTTGGAACATATGTGTTTTCCAGTGCTGCTGGTTCAATAATCAGCTGCTCCACAAGGTCGGCATAGGTGTTCCCTGAAACAGATTCAAGGATCATCCCGAGGAGAATATAATTTGTGTTGCTGTATTCCCAGCTGGTTCCTGGTTCGAAAGAAGTACCGCCACCTTCAATACTTATAGCGATCAAATCCTGTGGATTAAAATGCTGCGTTGGTGGCCAGTCAAGATTTTCCAGTTCAGGTACGCTGGAATAATCAACCAGTCCGGCGGACATGTTCAGTAATTGCCTGATTGTAATTATATCGCTGTTTGGAACAATATCCGGCAGGTATGTATCAACCACTTCATCAAGTTCAATCAGGCCGTCCTCGCACAACTTCAGAACTAAGGTGGAGGTGAACGATTTTGTCAGGCTGCCTATCCTGGTATGCAGATCGGTGGTGAATGGAGTTCCAGTCCATTCCCGGTCAACTGGATAATCCTCAAGGTTGTCCACTTGGTTGATACCGGCGGCACATGACCAGAGTTCACCGTCAGGAGTAACTATCAACATAGCAGCGCCGGGAATTTCCATGGAGTCAATCCGCACTTCAAGCATATCCTGGATAGCGGCTTTTTTT
>JANQEY010000137.1 GCA_028278125.1 bacterium
TAACCAATACTGTTCTCGCGGCCAGACTGGTAAAACGGGGCGAAGCGGGAGGGGTGATCTGCGGCAGCCGGGGCCAGTACCAGCATCATTTAAAGCAGATCGTTGCAGAATTTGGTTTACATGAAGGAGTGAACCAGCCGGCCGCCATGAATGTTGTACTCATGAAACAGGGAATGTATTTCATTTGTGATACCGCTGTTACAGAGAATCCGTCCGCTGAACAGATTGCTGATAACACTTTACTGGCGGCTGAGAGTATGAGGCGGGCATTTGTCTTGCCTAAAGGTGCATTGCTGTCTTTCTGTAACAATGGAGCCGTCGAATCCAAATCCGCCGGGAAGATGAAGCAAGCCTTGGAGATCATACGTCAGCGTGCACCGGATCTGGAAATAGACGGCCAGATGCGCGCTGATGCGGCATTACATGAAAAAATCCGGGAAATGGTTCTGCCTGATTCGACACTTCAGGGTCAGGCGAATCTGTTGATTATGCCCAATGTCGACGCAGCAAAAATTGCCTATGACTTGATTAAAGTGCTGGGTGAGGCGATTACCATTGGTCCGATATTGCTGGGGATGGCATATCCGGTACAGATATTGACTGCATCCGCAACAGTCAGGCGTATTCATAATGGTTCTGCATTGGTCGCGGTGGATGCGCAGCGGTTTAGCGCTCTGAAACACACAAAGTCAGGATCAGAGGAATTCACCGGGGAAATCAAGACAGCTGTTTGAGCTACTTATTTGTGATCTCCCAAACCTGACCTGACACTAAACAGTTAAGCAGCTAGCTTTGATTTAAGTATTTCATAGGGTGTCTTACCTTTCAAACCGGCATGAGGTCGATGATAGTTGTAGAACGCCTCCCATTCTGCCAGTTGTTGTTTAAGATTCCGGTCTTCTGTATAGGTCAATAACTGATAAAACTCCTGCTTATCGGTTAAATGAGACCGTTCCACCTTACCATTCAGGTGAGGACTGGCTGGCTTGATATAGCGATGAATCATTCCACAATCTTCAGCATGCCAGTGAAATTTAGATTGGAATTCGTGACCATTGTCGGTGTGAACATATTTAATCCGGAATGGGAATTTTTTAACAACATAATCCAAAAAATCAATGGCATTAGCTTGGGTATGTCGATGATAAACTTTCAGTGCTCGAATTCGTGTTGCATCATCAACGGCTGTATATTGGAAGCGTTTAATACGTCGGCCAGCTTTGTCTCGAAAGAACAGAAATTTTACATCAATCTGTACCTGATGACCTGGAACGGTCTTCTCATAACGTTTGAATGTACTAGGAGAACGTTTGGGTGAACCAGACGGTAATTTACTCATCCCATGGCGTAATAGCACACCACGGACCCCATTGGGTGACACTTTCAAACCATAATACCGCTCAAGGTACCAACTAATCCGTTGCTGGCCTAGTCCAAACTCACGGCGTACATAGAGTATTTTTTCTTCAATAGGCTTAGGTACCCGAATATTGGGATTCTCAGGACATGGTTTAGAGTTCACCAAGGCCTCAATACCTTGTGTCTCATACTGGCGTTTCCAACGGTAGTAGGTATCTCGGGAAATACCGTACCGTCGACAAGTGTGACTGACGTTTCCAGATTGCTTGACGTGTTCTAAGACTTTGGTTTTACGACGGATATCATGTGCCGCTTGTCGATTCATACTTCAGACCTCCTAATTGACAGTTATAGGATAATAAACTGTCAGGCCAGGTCTGGAGTTTCATAACTTATTGTTTAAATCAGCCAGAAAAGACGCTTTCTAAACAAATGAATGCTGCTGATTATCACCAGACATAGAAAACAGATCAGGCTCCATTCGGCAATACTCAGCGTCAAAAAAGTCCAGTCAATTTCAGCGCACTCTCCCGAACCGGTAAAAGCCAGTTTTAAGACATCCATTAACGGAAATACCTCTAACATATAATCCAGACCGGGACCACACTCCGGGACTTTATCGGGCGGTAAGTGCTGTAATCGCACCTGCCAGCCGGCAATGGCCGCACCAGATGCTGCGGAAGTCAATATCAAGCCGCTGTATACCCGTAACCAGAAATTATGGGGCGCATGGATCAGACCGACAAGTGAGAAAATGATAATGGCGATATATGCGAGTCGTTGAAAAATACATAGCGGGCAGGGATCAAGACCATCAACAAATTGCAGATAATAACCATAGACAAGTAACGAGCTGCAGCCTAAAAATAATAACAAGTAAAAAAGTCTCGGTTGTTTCATTAATACGTAACCACTGTTCAATAATTAGTCATAAATAGGATCTTAAGCAAATATTGGCTCTAAGTGTAAATTAATTTTGATAGGAACCACGGAGAACACGGAGGATACGGAGAATAAAAAATTAATAAAATCTCATAAGTTCATAAAGAATCCCAGCCTCCGTGAATTTATACACTGTGAAACATGAGTCGGTACTCGAAACTCGTGGCCAGGTTCTCGAATAATCAAACGAGAACCGAGTCCCTAGCACCGAGTCCCGGGAAATAAATTGATTAACCAATTTTTTCCCTAAAAAACTGCGGGATACGCCGTTCCAGCCAATAGAACGGGGACCATGGAAAATTACCGCTGACGAAACCCACATGGCCGCCTTTTGCGGAAATTTCCAGAGTCACATAATCAGATATTTCTTTGTCATCAGGGACGGCAGCAGCCGTCATAAATGGGTCATCGAGCGCATGGCAGATCAAGGTCGGTACCCGGATATTTTTTAAATACTGGCGACAACTGCTTTGCTCGTAGTAATCATCAACATCTTTAAATCCATGTAAAGGTGCGGTGATCTGGTCATCAAATAATTTAAAGGTATTCAGCCTGGAAATATTTTCCAGCGAAACCGGTGAAGGCATGGATTTGAATTTGTCCAGCAACTTCTTTTTCAGACGTTGTAACAAATGCCACTGATAGAGTCTGGAAAATCCTTTCTCCAGGGTTTCCGCCCCGTTGGCAAGCAGAAAAGGAACGGATACCGCAGCGGCTGCATTGAGATATTTCTGTTCGCCGCTTTCACCCAGGTATTTCAACAGGGCATTACCCCCCAATGAATACCCTATCGCGGCAAGAGGTGTATCGGGATATCGTTGTCGCATTGTATGTATCAGGAATGAGATATCACCGGTATCACCGGAGTGGTAGCTGCGTGGAAGGCGGTTGTGTTCACCACTACAGCCCCTGAAATGCATAAAAACCGCCCGCCATCCCATTTCATGTACAGCTGCTAACATACCCGTGGCGTAAGGTGATCGGACACATCCTTCCAGCCCGTGAAAAATGAGGACAATCGGCCCTGATTTTCCTTCAGTTTGGCAGAGATCGATGAAATCCCCATCCGGGAGTTCCAGACGTTCGGGAGACAGTGATAGTTTTTCAGGATATCTAAACAGGTACGGCCAGAGTGTTTGGCTGTGAGGAGCGGGTAACCACCATGCCGGATTAAAGCGGCTGTTCATTCAACAGGGTAGGGCAATGAATCAAGTTGTATGTCAGGCCCGTCCGCTGAATGGATATGCAGGATTTCATGGTTGTTAGCCACACTGTCGACAACGGCAAGTACAGTCATCCCCTTTTCCGGATGTGCTGCACTGTTGACGATAGTGCCTATACTTTGTTCCAGCTCATCCCGATAGAGTTTTGTGGCCGGGGGAAATAATATTTCTGAGGAACTGTGACCAAGGTATAGACGCTTTTTTTCCCTGCCGCGGTAATGCAGGCGTGCGATCACTTCCTGTCCGGGAAAACAGCCTTTACTGAAACTCAGCCCGCCCAGCAGATCGAGGTTTAGTTCCTGAGGTAAAAACGATTCGCTGGTATCCTTATAAACCCAGGCATGCCCGGATAAAATATCGAACAGTTGCCAGTATCGACTGCCTATGGGTATGAGTCTGGCCGACAGGGATTGCCATAATGCTTCGATGCGATCATAACGGCCAATGATGATGTAACGGGATGTTTCGTCAGGCAGTGCAATAAGCACAAGCTCATTGTTTGTGGAATACTGATAAGGTTCCGGGATGCCATCAAATTTAGCCGTTAATATCGATTTTACAGCATTTCCCCTGACACCGATGGCCGCTAACTTATTGCTCTGGTCTTGGATCGAGACATCAGCACGAAGGATGTACATTCGCAGACGCTGAATAAAAATATTTTTTAATTCATCGGGCAACAATAAATAAAATATATTTTCCTGTCGCAGCATAAGGAAATTAGCGATAACTCTTCCCTTGGGATTACACCAAGCGCTGCATTGTAATTTGCCGTCCTGTAACTGGCTTATATCGCTGGTGAACTGTCCGGAAAGAAATGTTTCCGTATCATCACCACTGATAGTGAGCAGATTGAGATAGGACAGATCCGTGATGACATCGGTAAATGCATCATTGCTTTCCTGTTCCGGGTTGCCGAAATCATTGACAAAATTTCCCTGTATGTTTGCGCCGCTGGCCGATAGAAATGTCTTCCAGTTCGTTTCCATGATGATATTTTATTCAGATATGGTATTGAGGTGTTGAAAATATGTGATCAGGGGGTAGTAGTCAGGATTGGTCGGGGCGGATTTCCCCATGATCCAGCTGAGAATATCCAGATCGGCCTCTTCGAGGAATGATTCGAAGTTCTTTTTTTCATCATCCGATAAAACAGCATAATGTTGTTGCATAAATTTCTGGAACAGTATATCCATTTCCCTGATGCCACGACGACAACGCCACATTAAACGGGATCGTTCAGTCACGGATCAACGACAGGTTATTGTTGAATAAGTTGGGCTCACAGAGAACACCAAGGACAATGAAAAAGACTAGCCACAGAGGTCACAGAGAATAGAACTCTTCTATTTATCAATTTCATCTTTACTTACTTCCGTAGTTACCCTACCTTCTATGTCTTTAATAATACTGTTTATTAACCACGCAAGGGATCAGGAACAGTGAGATAATAAAAGTTATTTATAAACTTTTAAATCCTCTGTGTTCTCTGTGGCTAATAACAGATTTTACATTGTGCGGGAGACAAGCAGTTTTTTAATTTCCGCAATGGATTTTGCAGGGTTTAACCCCTTGGGACAGGCGTTGGTACAATTCATAATGGTGTGGCATCGGTATAGCCTGAAAGGATCCTCCAGCTCATCCAGTCGTTCTCCGGTATTTTCATCGCGGCTGTCGATGATCCAGCGGTATGCCTGTAATAAAATAGCCGGCCCCAGATAACGGTCAGAGTTCCACCAGTAACTGGGACAGGAGGTGGAGCAACAGGCACACAGTATACATTCATATAAC
>JANQEY010000187.1 GCA_028278125.1 bacterium
GGCTGACCTCGCTTCCGGTTTCATTGGTGACAACGGTGGAAGATCCCAGATGATCGGTATGGTAGTAATAGGTTCCTATGGGGATACCGTCGGCTGTGGAACCATCAATGCTCATGGTTCCAAATCCGCCCGGTATCTCAATGATCTCTCCGGAATCACTGTAATAACTATATCCACCGGACGATGATTTACTGGATGAATCTCCTACGGGTTGGCAGCTTGCCAGGAAAAATACCAGGACCATTGGCAAAGCTGATAGGCGTTGCCAGGTACTAACAGTCGAATCTCTTTGTTCTTCCCGTCTGCGCCAGGTTAGCCAGACCAAAACCAGGAAAATCAGGATAAATGCCACTTGGATTGCATTTCGAACATATTTTCCGGAGCTAGGATGGCTTGAAAAGGCCATGAAGTAAAGATAGGTTTTATCGACTAGTCCATCCAGACTGTCTGCCGAAATCAATCCTGCGTACTGAAAATACCTATGCGACTCAAACATGGCATAATCAGCAGGTTGGTAGGTGGCTGTGACTGAGGAAATCTTTCCTTTGCCTTCCAGTTGCAAGTATTTGGTCGTGGTTGTGGGAACGGTGCCAACCACCCTGATTTCAAATGTGGGGCTGATGTACCACGTAGTTACAGTACCGGAACCATCCGGTTTGTTATAAAACTTCTTAACCCGTTGACCTTTGTAGTCGTAGGTGAATTGGGTGATCGGTGTATTTGTGCTCAAGTCACCCACAGCGTCTTTATAGATAGTTATAAGACGATTTTCGTCATCATACAAATAGTTCCAAGTGGTCACGTCACCAGATGCATCTTTAGTGATTTTGAGGGCCATATTGCCAAAGTCATCATAGCCTGCTGTCAACACTTGGTTATCAGCATTATGAACCTCGGAATTAAATCCCGATACAACTTTCTGACCGTCATAAACATAATCCAGCAGTTTGGTTTCCGTGCCCGATGTTCCATAAACCGTAGAGCTTCGTTGTTTTTGGTTGCCAATACTATTGTACGTATATTCGATAATTTCTGTAGGATTGGTCTTTTCTCCCCAGAATGCTTTGGTCAAGCGACCGATCTCGTCATACACAAAATGCTGGGTACCGTCCGTGTTGCCATCAATAACGGATTTATCACCGGCATCCCTGTTGTCTGTGATGCTTTTGATCATTCCATAATCATAAAAATCATAGGTCAAGTTTTGAATTTCAGAGCCATTACAACCAGATATCCGGCAGGTTTGCAGTGTTTCCAGATACCCATTGGATGTGTAGCTATATATCGATTCGAGACCGTTATCTAACAGTTTTTTCCTCATTTGCAGGGAAGCGTTGTATTCAGAAAAGCTTGCTCCTGCAAGGGGATCTCCTGCTGGAGAATTCAGAGAAGTACTGGCATGACTTCCCATACCGTTATAAGCAATCTTCTGGATACTGCCATC
>JANQEY010000231.1 GCA_028278125.1 bacterium
CGGCAAACCTGCGATGAATAGCCATTTTCTAAAATTTTGTCCGATAATTTTTATAGAGCCTGATTTCCGGGTCAGGCTCCAAATTTACACAATGAATAAAAGGATTATACGATGCCATTAGTAACGAAAGCCGAATTCGCCAGGAGGCTTGGAGTCACAGGGAACGCCATCCGACAGGCTCTGGACGTAGGACGCATTGAATCATCGACAGACAATCCCGCAGGAAGGGAAATGATAGACTACGAAAGTCAACTTATCAACTTCGTTCGAACTACGAGGGACATAGGTGTCTTAAAGCGCTTCCGTGATTTACGGAAGAACATCACACAGGATGCTCCTCCGCCAGCGGCGAAGCCCAATGGACGGAAGAAAGGTGTGGATAAATACCAAGAACTGTTTGACAAATCTCCGGACGAAATGGATGCTGCAGATGCCGCTGAATTGACCGCTATTGTAAAGGCAAAAAAGGCTGCTCTGGAATATCAGAAAATGGATAATACTATGGTGGATGTGGATGTGGTGCTGGATATCTTTGAGGATATTTCTACTAACATCCGACAAGCGGTTCTTGCTCTACCGGACAGAGTAGTGCCGCAGATGGAAGGACTTGACTACGATAAACGGTATGCCATGATGCAGAAAGAATGCCGGGAAATACTGGAAACCTTGAACAAAAATATAAAGAAGAAAATGCTTGATGAAACGACTTAAAATAAAAGATAAGGAAGAACTGTTGGTCAAATCCTTTACAGGAGGGTTGGAACCTCCGGAGGATTTGATGCTACACGAGTGGGCTGATAAGTACAGGGTATTACCACGGAAGAGCTCAGCGGAGCACGGGAAGTGGAGAACAAGTCGGTTCCCTTTCTTAAAGCAGTTGATGATAGACCTGTCACCGCAGACTCCGGTCAGGGAAGTAACTGCTATGAAGGGGAGTCAGCTTGGGTTCACGGAGCTTTGCTTAAACCGGATTCTTTACAATCAAGATGTCCGGCCAGTGCCGCACCTTTACATTCAGAAAACTTTGGATGCTATCAGTAGGTTCAGCAAACAGAGATATGAGCCAAGCCTTAATGAGCTTCCATGGATAAGAGACAAGATGAGAACCACTAAAGGCAGGGGCACCAAGGATAGAGCGGATACCCAGCTGATTAAAAGTTTCCCCGGTGGTATTACAATACTGGGGGGAGCCGACAGCGCTGCGTCGCTGCGTTCCGCTCCTATTAGTGACCTGGACGTGGATGAGTGGGACAGTTTTAAAGCGGACATCCAGCAGGAGGGTGACCCTGCGGAGCTTGCTGAGCGCCGAACAGCGAACTTCCCGCAACGAAAAATTTTTAGGTTATCAACACCGAAGACCAAGGAAACTTCCAAGATAGAACCTAAATTTAAGGAAGGCAACCAACAATATTACATGATTACTTGCCCGGAATGTGGGCATCAGGCACCGCTTATTTGGGCGGAAGATGACCATCCCTTTCTATTAGATAACTTGTCGTTGGAATCATTGCGGTGCTTTACAATAGGTTGGGATGCTATGAACCCAATGACGGCTCATACTTTCTGTCAGAACTGTGGGTTTATTATAGAAGAAAAATATAAAACCTATATGATGTCAGAGGAGAACGGAGCCCACTGGAAAATCTTTAATGTCCATTCCATGGAAGTTAGTTATCATATATCTGCGCTTTACAGTCCGCTTGGTTTTTATAGTTGGGCGGATGCCGTCAAGCTTTACTTGAAAGCGGAACGGACAATGGACAGGGATATTCTCAAGGTCTTTACCAATACAGTACAGGGGAAAACCTTCAGCGAGAAGGGAGAGCGGATTTCGGCTGGGGGTATTTTACGAAGGAGAGAAAAGTATCGTGCCTCCGTCCCAGCGGGAGTGCGCATACTTACTTGTGGAACAGATATTCAAAAGGATAGGATTGAAGCCGAAGTCGTGGGCTGGGGTAATAAGTATGAGAGCTGGTCAATAGATTACAGGGTATTCCGGGGGAATACGGAGTATGCGGATGTATGGAACCAGTTGGATTTATATCTGCAAACTGAATTTGAGCACGAGGTTGCACCTACCATGCGTCCCGCAATTACTATGATTGACAGCGGATACCGTACGGAACAGGCTTATAAATTTTGTCAGGGAAAAGAGCACAGGCTCATCTTCCCTGTAAAGGGAGTCGGTGGTTGGGGTAAAGGGTTATTTAAACCACCCAAGAACCGGAATGACTTTCATGTATTCTTGTATACAGCATACCCTGATGAGCTGAAAGCAAAGTTCTATTCACAGATGATGACAGAGGAACCGGGACCCAACTATTGTCACTTCCCTTTTCCACCTGATGAAAATAAAGATGTTTACAATAAGAATCATTTCAAACAATTACTTGCGGAGGAATTAAGAGAGACAAATGAAACAGGACGGGTGATTCTCAAGTGGCATCTACCGAAGGGGAGAAGGAATGAAGCGCTTGACTGTAGGAACTATGCCATTGTTGCTTTGAACGTTTATAATCCTAACTTTGAACTATTGGAAAAGAAAGGAATATATATCAGTGGTAAACCTCAATCCGTAAAGAAAAAAAAGAGGAGGAGGTCACACCAATCATCCATATCATAGGATATAATATGATTAAGGAAATCATTATAATTACTTGTCATATAATAGCTATAGTTTTATTATTCTACTTATTAACTAAATTTGAAAAGGGAGGTCGCGATGCCGACGAACGCTGAATTAATAGCTGAAAAAACCGCTTTACTTGCAGAATATCAAAAAGCTGAATTGGCGGTTCTTAAAAATCAGTCCTACACGATTAAGGACAGAACTTTAACGAGAGCAAACATGAGTCATATTGTAAAGGAAAAACGTCGTTTGCAGAACGAGATTGCCAAACTACAGGGTGGCGGAATGACTACGAGGTTGGGCTTTCCAAGGGATTACTAAAAAAATAAAAAAATAATTTGTATTCGCGAAGGTTTTTTATTACCTTATAGACCATGGAAAATAAAAAACCTTCTATTAAGCTTAATTGGATTGACCGCACTTTAATGGGTATTGCCCCACGTGCGGCTCTCAAGCGGATAAGAGCCAAAGCAACCATTGCTGCTCTTGACTCTACAGGTTACATCGTACCCGGGAAAAACCGCAGGTCGGTTAAAGGATGGAACCCACTTCCCGGTTCAGCAGATGAAGATATAGTTCACCAGACTAATGCCCTCAGGGCTGGCAGCCGAGACCTGACTCAAAATACACCGATAGCATCCGGTGCTTTAAAACGTATCAGAACTAATGTCGTTGGTACAGGTTTAATTTTACAATCGAGAATTGATTATAAGTTCTTGGGCTTGTCAGAGGAGAAGGCAAACGAGTGGGAGGTAAATGCTGAACGCGAGTTTGGGCTTTGGGCTGAGGACATTTATTGTGATGCTGAACTGACCAGTAATTTCTATCAGTTGCAGGCAATGGCGATGTATAATACCGCATTATCCGGAGATGTATTTGCTTTGCTTCCTGCGTTCCGTGTAAAGGGTTTTCCTTATGACCTGAAAGTAAAGCTAATTGAAGCGGATAGGTGTTCGAATCCTAATATGACGTCAAGCGGTTTATTGGCGAATGGACACCACTTAATCGACGGTATTGAAAAGGATAAGAATGGACGCCCAATAAAGTATCACTTCCGAAAACGGAGAGCGCTTAACGTAGAAATATTTGACTGGACGTCAGTGCGTGCTTTTGCGCCTTCAGGTCGTCGCAATGTTCTGCACCTGTTAGATAAGGAACGTCCCGGGCAAACCCGTGGTGTCCCTATTCTTGCTCCAGTGATGGAAGCCTTAAAACAGATGGCTCGGTATTCCGAAGCAGAACTGATGTCAACGATTATAGCTTCCTTTTTTACCGTATTCGTGAAGCAGATATCTCCGCAGACTGGTGGTATGCAGGCGAACTTTTTGCCGGATGATAATATCAATAACCAACCTGCTGCCGGGGAAGAACCTACCACCACAGAGGAAAAGAACTATGAGATGGCTCCGGGCATGTTTAATTACATGGACTTGGATGAGGATGTTTCATTCGCAAACCCCCAAAGACCAAACCCTCAGTTTGAGCCTTTTTTCCTTGCCTTTTGTAAACAGGTCGGGTCATCTCTTGAATTACCTTTTGAGGAATTAATACTGCATTTCAGCTCATCCTATAGCGCTTCCCGGGCAGCTCTATTACAGGCATGGAAGTTCTACAGGTCGCGTCGTTCGTGGCTGTCCCTTAACTTTTGTAAACCTATATATTATACTTGGCTGTCAGAGGCAGTTGCAAAGGGCAGATTGTCCGCTCCCGGGTTCTTTGATGACTATGGTATTGCTATGGCTTGGGCTGGCTCAGAATGGGTTGGAGCCGGGATGGGGCAGATTGACCCGAAGAAAGAAACGGAAGCAGCGAATTTACGGGTTGACAAGTTTCTTTCGACAAGGGAGCAGGAGCATATTGCTATATACGGTGGTAGTCAGGGCAGGTTCGCCGGAATAGTAAACCGTTCGGTCAGGGAGGAGAAACTTATTAATGACGAAAGAAAAGCGCTCGGAGTTGAAACGCAAGAGGCAGTTCCGGGTAATCAAATGGATAGTGGAAACGACGATAAAAATATTGACGATATGGAGGACGAAAGATAATGGCAAGTAAAATTGTTGAGTGGATAAAAAGCCACCGCTGGGCTATTATCCCCAGTACTCTGGAGGCGATGATAGAGTTTACAGAAAAGAGAATCGAAGGTGGGATGGATATTAAGATTGCTAATGAAGACCAAGCAAAATATCATCTTAACGAAATCGAATCTATAACAGCACTGCAAACCCGAATAGGGACGCCGATTGATGGAGCTCGCCATGCTGTGAAGCGTGGTCGCGTAGGGATTGTTCCGGTCGTTGGTCCAATTTTTCCCCGGGATAATTTCTTTACCGCATGGTCGGGAGCTGTGAGTGTGGACACGATTGCTCGTGATTTACAGATGGCTATGGACGATGATAGTATAGATAGTATTATTCTAAATTTTGATAGTCCTGGCGGGGAGATAACAGGTATATCAGAGCTGGCTCAGTTCATTGCTGATTGCGGAAAACGGAAGCGAACCATGGGATATGCCTATGGTTATATGGCTTCCGCAGCCTATTGGCTTGGTTCCGGGCTCGGTGAAATTGTCGCTTCGCAAACCGCTGAGGTCGGTTCTATTGGTGTGGTTGCTGTATATACCGACAGCCGAGAGAAGGACAGCAAGTCAGGTGTAAAGCGGCACGAGATTGTCTCAAGTAAATCCCCAAAGAAACGTGCCGACCCAGCGACGGATGAGGGAAGGCAAGCTATACAAACAATAGTTGATGAACTGGCAGATATTTTTATCGGGGATGTCGCCGCCAATCGTGGTGTTACTGCAGAGCATGTAGCAAGCGAATTTGGTCAGGGTGGTATCTTTATTGCCGGGAACGCTATAGAGCCGGGAATGGTGGATAGAATCGGAACATTGGAAATGCTAATTGAAGAGCAAAATAAATTAACAGAAAGTAAACAATCCATTTACTTATCAGGAGGTAATAATATGGATGAAAAACAATTTGCTGCAGACCACCCTGAACTTTACAAAGCGATACAGGAGGCTGCACGTAAAGCAGGACGTGCCGAAGGTCATGCCGAAGGTTTGAAGGCTGGCGTGGAACAGGAGAGCAATCGTATCAAGGCTATCATGGACATTAATGTCCCGGGAGCCGAAACGATTGTGAAGGAAAATATGTTTAATGCTGAGCACACAGCAGACACCATCTCGGCTCTTATTCTTAAAGAGCAGCAGAAAACATTGGCTGCTAAAAAGAAAGAGCAGGAGGACGAAGGTGCTGATGTTCAGTCTGCGCTGGAACAGGTTGACCCCGGAGCTGAAGGTGCTGGCTCGGAGGAAGCCACAGCCGATGAGGAAAAGGCTTATTCCGATAATCTCAAGGCTGGCGCTGCTCAATAACATTAGTAAAGTCAAAGAATAATTTTTATTCCATAATTAATTAATTTCTTTATGTAAAGGAGAGCCATATGGCTGAAGAACTTTTTAACTATGATGCGCTGTATTTCAACCTTGCTCCTGGTTGTCAAGAGGATGTATTGGTTGCGGCAGGGCAGAACCTTGCGCGAGGCTCAGTGCTTGGCAGGGTTATACAGACCACACCGACTACAGGTACTGCTGATGGTGGGAACACCGGAGATGGGACTGTTTCGGCTGTGACTGGCGGGGATAAAACCAAACCCGGAACGTATACGATTGAATGTATTCGTGCCGTGACAAATGGTGGGGAATTTATTGTTACCGACCCGGATGGCAAGTTCGTTGGTTCTTGTCTTATTGAAGCTGGCGCTGGTGGTACCGTTGATTTTAAGAGCGACGAGCTCAACTTTACTGTCACAGATGGAAGCACCGATTTTGCTGTCGGTGATAAGTTTACTGTGGCGGTCGCAGGTGGTACTCCCGCAACAGGTACTGCGGATGGTGGAAATACAGGTAATGGAACCATGACCGGAGTGGTTGCTGGACGCGAAGCAAAGGTCGGAACGTATACTGTTAAATGTACAGCTATTGCAACGAATGCTGGAACTTTCTCAGTGGAAGACCCCGACGGAAATATGTTACCGGATGCGGAGGTTGGAACCGCTTATGAAAATGAGCAGATTAACTTCCTGCTGAATGACGGTTCTACGGACTTTGCTGTGGATGACGAGTTTACAATAGCGGTATCGCTTGGGGAACGTCAGGTCAAGCTGGTAAACAGCGCAAACACTGATGGTTCCGGCAAAGCTCGTTTTGTTCTGCTGGATGATGTTGATGCTACTGCCGCTGCTAAAAAAGGTTGCGCTGCCCGTGCCGGAAGCTTCAACGAAAATAAACTTATCTTTGGTGGTACTGATACAATTAATGACCACCGGGATGCTCTGCGTGAGCTTGGTATTTTTACCAACGCAGCCGAACGCAATGTAGAGCCACAATAATCATTCTGACAAGTAAAAGAATAAATATTACTTTACAATTAACAAGCGAGGTCATTAATGGCAATTGATATGTTTGAATCGAGACGGATGACTGCAGCGCTCCAGCAACTATATCCTCCGAAAACATGGTTGCGTGATACCATCTTTACAAGGTCAGAGAATCATACCACCAGGTATGTTGATATTGACATTGTCAAAGGAGAACGCAGGGTCGCAGCATACGTCCATCCCCAGCACGAGGGGAAAACTGTACAGCGGGAAGGATACAGAACCCGCACATATAAGGCTCCTTATACAAAGGAGAAAATGATAACCACCGCCCAGGACGCCTTCAAACGGGAACCCGGTCAGAACGTTTATGAAGTAAACGATACTGCCGCATCTCGTGCGCAGCGTATCCTTGGTAAAGACCTTCGGGAACTTGGTGAAAGGCTTGACAGGCTTGAAGAACTTCAGTGTGCCACTGCTCTGCAGACTGGTGTCATCACTGTAGAGGGAGAGGGAATTTCAGATAGTATTGATTTCGGTCTCTCCGCTTCAGGCGCAAAGTCGGGCAATTCACATCTTCCCACCCTTGCAGGTACTGCAAAATGGAGCGACCGCACGAATTCGGTTCCGCTTATAAACCTGCGTGATTGGGTTGATACAATTGAAATTGACTCTGGACTTGGTGTTGCAGATTGTATCATGGGTAAAGCGGCAGCGCAGGATTTCGTTCGGAACGCTGAAGTGAAAGACCTGCTGGACAATCGTCGTATTAAGATGGGTGAAATCAATCCCCGCAAACTGAAAGAACTTGGTGTCACCTATTGGGGATATCTGGAAGAGCCGGGAATTGATATCTGGGAATACTCTGCATACTATTATGACAAGGCGACCCGGACGACGAAAACTTATGTTGACACAAATAAGGTCATCCTTTGGGGTGCCGGGATGTACGCGAAACGGCATTACGGGCTGATTGAAGATGTTGAAGCAAACATGGTGGTGGACAGGTTCGCCAAGTCATGGATTGAGAAAGACCCGTCGGGTCGTATTGTTTTACTTCAGTCCGCACCGCTGATGGCTCCTCATCAGGTGGATGCAATTCTTTGCGCCACTGTTAGATAGTTTCATGAAGTAAATTATCAAGGAGTTAAGAAATGAGTGAAACGATGGAAGTGAAGTTATTGCAGGATGTTGTTTATGGAGACGATGATGGCAAGCAAAGTACCTTTAAAGGAGGGAAGCTTGCCACCTTCCCAGTGGATGTCGCGAAGGATTTATTGCAACGAAGAGTTGCGACGAGACCTTCCAAGCTGGAAGTTGGGGAGGAAACCAATACCTTTACATTAGAAGAAAAGGAAGATGCAGTCGAAAAGCTTATTGAGATTACAGGTATTAATAACGAACTTGCGGATTTGCTTTTCGAGAATGGATTCACCTCTGTGGCGCTTGTTGCTGAGGCGAAAGTAAAGGACTTGGTTGCGCTTCCCGGTATCGGGAATAAATCGGCTCCCAAGATAATAGAATCCGCCCAGGACATCCTGGACGGGGACTCGGAATAACTTTACAAGTGAGCGGAAATGTCAAATCGATATTACGATAAAGGATTGGACAAGTTCTGTACTGGGGACATAGATTGGGTTAACGACTCAATCTATGTTTCTCCGGTTTTTCTTGACGAATATACACCTGACTTTGCCAACGATGAATTTCTTTCTTCTATACCGGAGGCTGCTATTCCAGCCAGTGGTGCAATTGACGGCAAGTATACGTCCGGTGACGGAGTAATGGATGGGGATGATGTTCTATTAGTCTCAGTCCCCGGGGATGGCGTCAAGGAAGCAAATGCGCTTGTCATCTGGAAGAATACAGGTAATAGAATCACCAGTGCTTTAATAGCCTATATTGACGAAGGCACGCAGTTCCCCTTTGTACCTAATGGGGGAAATATTTCTATTATGTGGTCAGACGATGTCAATAAAATCCTAACTTTACAGGATAAAAGTTAATTGGCAGTTATTACACAAAATACGCAGCCCCACGCACGTATATTAGTGCGGAAGGCTTTGCAGGCTCTATTGCGGGTCAGTGTTGATTTACATGCTGACAAGTTTTTTATGAGCCGTCCCAATCCCTTATTATTAAGGGAAGTCCCTTGCTGTGCGCTTTATTTTGAAGAGGACAGTGCAGACCATGGAGACCGGAAGCCAAGGGAGTATCTCCGAGAGTTAAAAATAGCAATTCATTTTATTGTACGGTGGGAAGATTATACCCTCGTTGAAGATTGGTTGGATTCCCGGGAATTTGAAGTTATACAGGCGATTGAAAATAACAGGTTCTTGGGGCTTGAGTTCGTTGAGGATTCTTGGCTCACAGGTTCGGTGCCCGTATCTATAACGGACGAAGGAAACGAAAATGTAGAATCCACGAAAGTGATGTGGACTTTTAAATATAGAGACTGCTTGAACTACTTGGTAGATGAGAGCAACATTGGGGATTTTATTACTCTCAATGTAAAGTATAAGAATATTGATGACCCGAATATAATTTTAGCGGAAGACCTAAAAACTATACAATAAGGAGGTGCTATGCCTTTACAGAAAGTATTCGTCGTCCCGGCAGAGGGAGCTCAGGTGCGCAAGCTTGAGAACATGAAGACCTTCGTCAAACCCGAGGGCGAATTCGTATCCTTAAATATTTTCTACCGACGGAGAGTTAATCGGGGAGAGCTTATTATTTCCGAGCCTCCGAAGGAAGTAAAGAAGGAAGAGCCGGAAAAGAAAAAATCGTCAAAGAATAAATCATAAATAAACTTTACTGAAGGAGATTTACTAATGACTATTCCGAGTAATATTCGAGTGCCTTTGGTATACGTCGCCTTTGACCCAAGCAAAGCCTTTCAGGGAGCTGCTATACTACGGTATAAAGCGCTCATCATGGGGCAAAAAACTACGGCAGGAACCAAAGCCGAATTGGAAGTTTTCAGGGTTCGGTCAGCGGATGAAGTGATGGAAGCTGCTGGGGTTGGTAGTCAGGCGCATCGTATGGCAATAAAGTGGTTTGAAAACAATAAGTTCACCGAAACATATTGTGTGCTTATTGACGAAGCCGCAACTGGCGTGGCTGCCAATAGTACGATTGTGATTGCAGGTACTGCAACAGAGGATGGAACCCTTTACTTTATGATAAATGGAGTTGCGGTTCCTGTGGCTATAACCAGCGGAGATGCGGCATCAGATATTGGTGACGCCTTTGAAGCTGCTGTCACAGCGGAAACGAAATTACCTGTTGGCGCTTCAAATGCTGCAGGTACTGTCACAATGACAGCGAAGGATGAAGGTGAAAACGGTAATGCAGTTGATATGCGTATCAACTACAATGACGGGGAAACTTCCCCTGCCGGATTAACCATAACAATCAATCCGCTTTCAAGCGGTGCCAATAACCCGGATGTTGATGAGATTATTGCTGTGCTCGGTGATGAGTGGTACAATGTTATTGTCCATCCGTGGAATGATACTACAAATCTCGGCAAGATAGAAACAGAACTTGCTGACAGGTTTGGCGCTTTACGGATGATTGATAGTGTTGCTTTCACCTGTAAACGTGATACGGTGGCAAATCTCTCTACATTTGGAAACCTGAGAAACTCCCCGCACGTTTGCTGCCCGCATAACTACGGTATCCCTGAAGCTCCCGAGGAACTGGCTGCTGCTATGGCTGCGCAGGTTGCTTATGAAGCGGAGCAAGACCCTGCCCGTCCATTCCAGTCCCTTGAATTAAAGGGTATTCATCCTCCAGTGGTTGGGGACAGGTTTGACTTTGCGGATAATAATTCTTTACTTTTTGACGGTATATCTACTATTGAAACAGACAGTGCCGGGAAAGTAAGGATACAGCGAGCAATCACAATGTATCAGAAAAATGCTCAGGATGCGGACGATATAGCATATCTCAATTTGACAACTATGTTCACATTGATGTATATCCGTTATGACTTCCGGAACTATATGGCAACAAGGTATCCACGAGCGAAGCTTGCAGACGACGGTGCCCGCACACCAACAGGGCAACAGGTTATGACCCCGAAGTTAGCAAAGGCAGAGTTCGTGAACCGTTTTAAGGTGTGGTCGGAAGACCTTGCCTTGGTGGAAAACATTGACCAGTTCAAGCGGGACTTGGTTGCGGAGAGGGATGAAAACGACCCCGACCGCTTAAATATCCTGGCGTCCCCGGATTTAATCAACCAGTTGAGGGTATTGGGTGCTACCATTCAGTTCCTTTTACAAGGTGAATAAATAATTATTGTTTACAAATAGACAAGGAGAATCGAATGTCCAGTGGAAACAAAAGAGCCGGGATTATATATGTAAAAGTTGATGGTGTTCAGTATGACGCCAAAGGAAGCTTTACATTTAATACTGGTGGAGTTCAACGGACGGCGATAGAGGGAGCAGACTCGATACATGGGTTTGCAACCAAACCTGTAGTCCCGTTCATTGAAGGTAAAATCACAGACTCGGGCAACCTTGATGTCAAGGCTCTAAAGGAGATTGAGGACGCCACGGTCACTCTGGAACTGGAGAACGGCAAGATGATTGTGTGGGAAAATGCATGGTATGCCGCTCCCGGGGAACAGAGCACAGAGGAAGGTGAAATTGATTTCAGGTTTGAAGCACGGAAACCTGGCGAAGAAATATAATTATCATATTAACAAAAGGAGAATCCCATGGGCGAAAACACTGGGACAGAAAGGAATGAACCGTACAAGGTTATTAAATTGAAACATCCCGTTCGGTACGGAAAGGACGGGGAGAAGGTTTTAAAAGAACTCGTGATGCAGGACAGACCAAAAGCAAAAACATATAAGGGCATCAACCTACAAAATATGACAGGCACAGATGCACTGACTCTCCTCTCTCGGTGTTTTAATCAGCCGATAGGCTTGGTTGAAGAACTGGACATTGAAGATATGTTTCAGGCGCAGGAGGTCGTCAACGCTTTTTTGCCGATGACTGGTTAAGTAATTGGGAGGAATGTATAGGCTGGATTGCCTATATGTTCCATTTCCCACCCAGCGAGCTTTGGGAGTTTACAAAAGAAGATATTGACTTTTGGTTAAAGGAAGCAAATAGGATTTCAAAGGATGCCAGTTCCAGATATTAAAGTAATTATTACAGGGTTTGACAGGCTGAGCAATAAGCTTGCAAAGCCAATGAAGACTCTGGACAGGTTCGGTTCCAAATTAAGGAAGACCGGACGTTCCATGACTATGGGACTGACGGTTCCTATTGCGCTATTTGGTGCATCTACTTTGAAAACCGCAGGTCAATATGAACTCTCAATGAACAGGGTTCAGAACTTAACCCGTGCGACTGCGTCGGAATTTCAAGCTTTACAGAAACAAGCAAGGCACCTTGGTGCAACGACAATTTACTCTGCGAGTCAATCAGCCGATGCTATGGGGTTTTTGGCGATGGCTGGATTCAATACCAAAAAGATTATGGGAGCGCTTCCAGCCACGCTCAACCTTGCTTCAGCTGGGCAAATGGAACTTGCGGAGACTGCGGACAAGCTGTCAAACATAATGACGCAGTACGGAAAAAAAGCTAATGAGGCGACCTTTACCACTGACCAATTAGTTTACACAGCGAACAATGCAAACACGAATGTTTCACAATTAGCGGAGGCAATGGTTTACGCAGGGACAATAGCCCACGGAATGAATATACCGTTTGAACAAACCACCGCTGCGCTGGGTTTACTTGGGAATGCTGGAATACAGGCTTCAATGGCTGGAACTACTTTACGGGGAGCGCTTGCAAAATTATCTGAACCTTCCGGCAAAGCTATTGCGGTCATGAACAGGCTTGGTATCCGGCGAAGTATGGTACAGGATTCTGAAGGGAATATAAGTTCTCTAATTAAGGTGGTTCAAGCATTCGAGGAAGCAGGTGCATCCGCTTCGGACATGATGACGGTTTTCGGGCTCAGAGCGGGTCCCGGGATGGTAGGGCTCGTTGCGCAAGGCTCAAAGGCTCTCACAGAGTTCAGTGCGCAAGTAAAAGGTTCTGCGGGAACAGCGCAAGAGGCAGCAGACGTAATGAACAAAGGACTGTTTGGTCAACTCAAGGCTCTTCGTTCAGCATTCGAAGAACTTCAGCTGGCTATATCAGATGCGGGGATATTAGCATTCGTTACGAAGCTGACCACAAAGTTAACGAAATTCGTACGAAAAATGGGGGAAGCAAATCCTGCTCTACTTCGGTGGGGCATGCTGATATTGGCTGTGGTAGCGGCAGTTGGACCTTTACTGATAATAGTAGGTGCAATGCTAACAGCCATCAGTAAAATTATAATTGCAGTAAAAGCGCTGTCGTTCGTATTGACTGGAGTCAGTGCTATAATGACATTTTTAGCAGCCAATCCTATTGTGTTAATTATCGGAGGGATTGTTGCTCTTGTGGCTGCTATTATCTGGATGATAAAGAACTGGGATAAGGTGGTGAAGGCTTTCAAAGTTGGCTGGGCTTTTTTAGTTAAATATTGGAAGGTCGGAGCCAAGGTGATGTTGAGCGCCATCTTTCCGCTTTACGGATTGATAATGTTGATTATAAAGAACTTTGATAAAATAAAGGAGGCAGCGAAAGGTGTTGCTCGGTTCTTAATGCCAAAAGCATTAGAGCATAAACTTGGGCTCACTCCCCCAGCGGAGAGCCGTGAAGTGCCTGCAATGAGGCAGGAATATTTACAAAAGAATGTGAACGAGAATAAGGTGACAGCCACCTTGGATATAAAGAATGTTCCACCGGGAAGCACTGTACAGGTTGATGAAGGGGACATGGATATTTCAATGGATACGGGTTTGGTTCCAGTCGGGGTAAATTAAAATGACGTGGCGTGACGATTATCAACAAGCAAGTTTTCGGAATGTAAATTTCTATGTGCAGTCACATGGTGTGGATGCAGGTCGTAGAATAACCGTCCACGAATACCCGGGAAGCGATGAAGCAACCTATCAGGACTTTGGTAGGAAACCAAATTTATTTACAATTGAGGGATATATACTTGGTGAAGATTATTTTGGGGACAGGGATAAATTAATTGAAGCGCTGGATAAAGAAGCACCGGGGAAACTTGTTCATCCGTATCGTGGAACTATGACAGTAAAATGCATGGGGTATAGATATCGGGAAGCTTCCGTTGAAGGCTCCGTCGTGCGTTTTTCTATGACGTTCTCAGAGGCAAATACAGCCATTCTGACAGTACAGGGGACAGAGACTAAAGTGACGGTACTATCTGCCCGTCAGCGTGCGCTCAGTGCCATCAATGATGTATTTATTAACAGCTATAGAATAGCCAAAAAACCTTATGCGGTTTTAAGCAATTTGCAGGAAACTATTGAAGTTGGCGTGGTTGCTATAAGAAACGCAAAGAGCCTGCAGGATGCCCAGCCGGAATTGCAAACCGCACTGGATGATTTGTTTAACAATGTAGAAACAATTTTTAAAGAGGCAGAGGACTTGTCTGCGGATACGATAAGCTTGATAACTTTCGGAACTTTATCTACGGACGATAATTACCAAGCCTCGTCAGATAATGCCCGTGCGCAGTTTGATGACCTGTTAAATTTATTCACGTTTCAACCTGTTAGTAATTTAGGAACGGACGACCCTGCCACAGTATACAGCAACCTGATTGTAGAATCCGCAATCGCTGCTTGTGGTGGTTTAATAGTTGAAATGGAATTTACCAGCTACGACGATGCACAGGATGTTCAATCGTTATTGTTTGACAAGATAGATTTGCTATTAATGGATAGTAATACTGACGACCAAATCTTTGAAGCGCTCCGAAATTTAAGAACTGCCGTGGCTCAAGATATTACTGAAAGGGCATCTGATTTATCAAGGCTTTCAATGATTACTGTTCCAGAAACTACTCCAGCGATTGCCCTGTCGTATGAGCTTTACGGAACGATAACCAAGGAAGATGAGATTGTTGAACGGAATAATCTCTCTAATGGGGCATTCATTCCAAGCAATCGTGAAATTGAGGTAGTGGTAGATGCCGAATGATTTATACCTTAAAATTGATGATACGGTTATTAAAAACTGGTATGAAGTTAGTATTGATAAATCAATGCAAAATTTATGCAGTGAGTTTTCATTCAGCTTTGCAGGTTCTATGGAATTGTATAACGTGCTCAGCGGAAACAGTACTGCCGAAGTATTTATTGGGAACGAGAAAATATGCACTGGATATATTTTCAGCGTATCCCCAAAAATCAATAATAAAACCTTTACAATCAATATACGAGGGAGGGAGAAAACAGCGGACTTGGTAGATTGCTCTGCGGTAAATAATCCGGGAACTTGGAATAATGTAGATTTACAGAGGATAGTATACGATTTATGTAATCCCGGGGAAACGCCATATCGATTTAATATCAGGGTTATTAGGAAGATTGATGTTGGCGGTGCCTTTGAACAATGGTCAATTAATACAGGGGAAACGGCAGCCGATGCAATTTTTAGAGCCTGTTCAATGCGGTCAATATTACCGATGACAAATAAGGATGGGGATATAGAGCTGACGGTCACCTCGGATGATTTCGCACACGATAGTTTGGTTTACGGAAAGAATATACTGGAGGCTGATTCTACTATCAAGTTGACGAACCTGTATTCTCATTATGTAGCCAAAGCGCAGGAAGGTTCAAAGCCAGGAGAGGCATGGGACAAAAATAAAATATCGGTATATGCTGAAGCCTTTGATTCCAATATAACCCGATACCGTCCTTTGCAATTAAGAATCGATGACAAGGCAACTCAGAAATATGCACAGGAAAAGGTAAATTGGGAAGCGCAAGTCCGCTCCGGTAAAAGTTCAAAAACGACGGTAAAGGTAAAGGAATGGGAACAGGGAAATGGAAAGTTATGGGATATCAATACTCTGGTTTATATCAATATCCCTTTATTTAATCTGGATGGAAACTTACTAATATCGGATGTAAACTTTACTTATTCAAATGCGGGAAGGGAAACCCTATTAACACTGATGGAGCCTTTGGTTTTTCAAGCGGAACCGCCAAAGGAAGTAAAGGAAAAAACAAAGAAAGTCGGAAAGACGAATGTGTGGTTGCAATGAGCCTACGAGATGAACTTGAAAAATGGATACGACCTGTAAAAAAGCGGATTGCTAATTTACTTTTGAAAGGTATCTTGGAAAATGTCAATACCAGTTCAGCCTATCAGGTTTGCAAGGTTTATTTACAGCGCGATGAAATTCAAAACAATGTAGAAAGGATACAGGAATACGGGTTTACTTCCATCCCAGAGGATGGCGCTCAAGTTCTGTTAGGATGCCTTAATGGAGACCGAAATCAATCTATTGTACTTTGCGTGGGAGACTCTCGTTATAAGGTGACTGGAAGTGAAGGTGATGTCATTCTACATAGTAAAGGAAATAATAAGGTACATTTGAAAGCGGATGGAGATATTTTGATTGAAGTTCAGTCCGGTAAAAATATTAATCTTGGCGCTGTTGGGAAACAGCTCATAAATTCGTTAGCAAAAACTTTATATAATTCTCATGTCCATTTGGGAGGAACGATAAGTGGTTCAACTGATGTTCCTACGGTAAAATGGACGGACTCTGTTTTAACAGAAAAAACGAAAGCTGAATAATATGTTTCATCTTAACAAAAGGAGAATAGCATGTCATTAACAAATGCTGCTGAGACCGACCTGCTTGAACTGTTATTTAACAATACAGATTGGGCAAATATTGGTGATGCTTCGGGTTTGCAGGGTTCTACTGCTGCTGGAAGTTTTTATGTTTCACTTCATACAGGTGACCCGGGAGAGACCGGAGACCAAACGACCAACGAATGTGATTATACAGGGTATGGTCGTGTGGCTGTGGCTCGTACGTCAGGTGGCTGGACAATATCCGGAAATAACGCTTCGAATACTGCGGCGATTACCTTCGGTCAGTGTACTGCTGGAAGTAATACAGCAACCCACTTCGGTATCGGGACTGACAGCTCGGGCACTGGAAATCTGATTCTCAAGGGTGCGCTGACAGCATCGCTTGCAATTAGCTCTGGAATCACACCTGAGTTTGCTATCGGCGAACTGGATGTGAACGTCGACTAATTGTTTACGATTAAGAATAATCTGTCACAAGCACCCCATATTAGGCTGAGTTGACCCAACTTCGTCTGCGCCCATGGTGATTGCTTGTGACAGTTTTTTCGATGGGGGTATTTTATGACCACGAAAGCTGAATTAATTAGTTCTTTAGAAACTAATTTTGACTTCGTTTCAGAACCTGTCGTGAAAGATGGATTCTTTCAGAATAATGAATTAAATATTTACAAATTGAAAGTGATGAAACTTGTCAACGGAGAGTTGACTTTCCCACGCACTGTTTTCTTTGCTGTAAAGGATGAAGGCGAGGTGGGTACTGAGGAAGCCTATTTCATTGGTAAATCAGTTGAAGATGCAGACGACTTTGAAACAGCGCTGGAAACTTATATTATCGACGAGTTCACATTTATGAAGTACCAAATACTTCGTTGCAATAGTGAAGAGGAATATGCTATTGTAAATCTAATGTCAGATAATGCAGGCACTATCAAGGAAGAAAAGTATTTCATTGAAAGAAATAAAGGTGCCTTTGTTCATAAAATCTTTACAGGTGATATCACCAAAGTTTAAATATGCCGAAGATTGTTAGAACCACTCCGGGAAGTACCACGATAGATATTCCCGCCAATGTTGACTCAATTATCTATAAGATTTGGGGTGGCGGTGCAGGGGGAGGTGCTGGCGCTCAGACTGGTGGAGGAGCAGGTGGACAGGGTGCTGGAGGTGGATATGTTCAAGGTACTTTGTCGGTTACGCCAGAGGAAACCCTTTCGCTTGAAATAGGTGGCGGAGGTGATGGTGGCGTCATTGGTGGAAGTAACACATCCGGTGGTGGTGGTGGAGGTGGGGGTCGCTCTGCTATCCTACGGAGTGGAACTTTATTAGCTGCCGCAGGTGGCGGTGGCGGTGGTGGTGGCGGTGATAATTCATCTTCAACTGTAAACGGTGGTGCAGGTGGAGTCGGTGGAGGCTCTACAGGAGGAGCTGGTGGTGGTTCCGGTTCTTCAACCGGAGGTGGCGGTGGTACACAATCTGACGGTGGTGCAGGTGGAACAGGCGCAGGGAACGGGAGTGACGGGAACAGTCCGTCTGAGAGTCCTAATGGAGCTGGCGGTGAAGGAGGCGAAGGAACAGGCTCTACCACAGGAAGCGGAGCCAATGGAGGTTCTTTACAAGGTGGAGATGCGGGTGCCGGAGATATAGCTGCTGCCGGATACGGTGGAGGCGGTGGTGGTGGTGCAGGATATTCTGGCGGTGGAGGCGGTGGTGGTTCTACTGCATCCGATGCCGGAGGAGGCGGAGGAGGCGGAGGTTCCAACTATGTTTCCGGGACGAATACTTATACAGGTCAAGCAGTAGCCGATGCGCCTCCCTTTACAAGTGACCCGGATTATGCGGGTTCTGTTGGGTATGGCGGTGATGGTGGAGCCGTCGGTGAGAATCCCGGCAATGACGGTTATGACGGTCGTATTGTAATTATCTATAACGAGTTTGGTAAACACGATACCGGAGCCACAGGAAATTCCACTCATACGAACTATCGTGTGATGGGTGGAACCACACCTAATATCGACGGGATGAAGCTTAAAAAGTTATGGATTGACATGGGGGAATCCACCAATGTTGCCATGGCTCTTTATACTGGAGGTTCCTTAAGCGACCCGTCATCAGGGACTACCAGGAGAGTATCGGTCACAAATCAAGCGGTCGTTGCCGGACGAAATTATATAGATGTATCAGAATATGACCTTCCTAAAAATACAGTATTTTGGATATTGTGGGCACACGATGCCACGACTTCCGGTATCGCCTATGATAGCGGAACAGCGCCAGAAACTGACTATCAGATTATAGGTGATTTTCAGGGTGCCCGTGGTCGGTTCTCTGTCACTTCCCCAGCTGATGTGGATGTTACATCAACACCACCTTCCTCAATAGGAGCGGGAAGCTTCGCCGATTATTGGTATAGTGTTGGGTTTACTTATGATATAGAGCAAGGGGATATTGCAGGCTCGACGTCAATAACCTGTACGACTTCGGGTACTCTTATCGGTAAAGGAGCGCTCAGCGGTTCAACTTCAATTACCTTTACAACATCAGGCGACTGTGATGGTACGGGCGATTTAAGCGGAAGCGCTGCGGTCAACTTTACTACTGCCGGAGATGTCATGGCGAAGGCTATGGCTTCCGGTTCTGCGGATGTCAACTTTATTACTTTTGATGACTTGATTACTTGTTCCGGAAATGAGTGTAGTAAATTCTCTAATTGGACTTTTACAGGCTTTAACCATAGTAATACTGACGACGGAAAATTATATGGTACCTGTGATTTTCAAGGAATTGTCCAGAATGTATATACCTATAAAAATGCAAGTAAAACTGAGGAGGTATGTACAGGTTCCCGGGTAGGTTCGGGGGAGATTGATTTATCTGATGTCGGTGGAAGTAATTTAAATGGCACAGTTGATTGGAATGGTTCGGAATCTAATGGAAATATTGAATTATCTGGGCGTGCAGAACTATTAGGAAAAGGCTCTTTATCCGGTTCATGCAGTGCTACCTTTTCTCCCAGCGGTGACCTGCAGGGTGCTGGGGAGTTGTCGGGTTCTACTGATGTAAACTTTACCACATCAGGTACATTACAAGGGAGAACCAATTTACAGGGTTCTGAATCTATTACCTTTACGACCTCCGGTTCCATTACAGGAACAGGCTCTATTTCAGGGCAGTCTGATATTACCTTTACGACAAGTGGTACAGGTATAGCAAAAGGGAAATTAAGTGGTTCAACTTCAATTACCTTTACCACGCAAGGTACATTAGAACCTCCCGGGGATATTGCGGGAAGTACTGATATTACTTTTACCACGCAAGGTTCTTTACAAGGCAAGAAGGATGCCGAAGGTTCTACTGATATCACTTTCACTACGCAAGGTGCTCTTGTTGGTAAAGGTGCTTTGAGTGGTTCCTGTGATATTACCTTTACGACAGTGGGAGTGCTAAATGGTGCAGGCTCTTTATCGGGTTTGTCGGATGTTCTGTTTTCTACGCAAGGTGCTCTTGTTGCTGAAGGCTTGCTTGCTGGAACTTGTGATGTTACTTTTACGACGTCTGGGACTCTTATAGCAAATGACCTTGCTGGTTCTATTGATGTAAACTTTTCGTGCTCTGGAACTCTACAGGGGACAGGAGCTCTATCGGGGTCATGTGATGTAAACTTTACCACTGCTGGGGATTTACAGGGTGGTGGGGTTCTTTCCGGCTCTACTGATATCAACTTTACTACGCAAGGAATAATTACAGGTAAAAGAGCTGCTTCCGGTTCTTGTGATGTAAACTTTACGACATCGGGAGACCTGAAAGGAACTGGAAATTTATCGGGTTCTTGTGATATAGATTTTACGACGCAAGGAACTTTACAGGCGAAAGGTGCTCTTGCTGGGATTTCCACTATTACTTTCACCGTATACGGAAACTTGGTTCTCGGGCAAATTGCAGGCTCAACTCAGTTTGATTTTACAACATCAGGAAGCATACAGGGTGAAGGGGAATTATCCGGGACAACCAGTATAAATTTAACCACTTCGGGAACGGTGCTGGCAAATGGAAGCCTATCCGGAACCTCGGATTTTGCTTTTAGTACTGCGGGCAATTTACAGGGTTCTGGGAGCCTGTCAGGACAATCTGAGCCAATATTTACCTGTACAGGTACATTACAGGGTATTGGTGCGTTAAGTGGCTCAGAATCGTTCACATTTATAACGTCCGGTGCGCTTTCAGGTGGTTCTGAAATAAGCGGTTCTTGCGATGTGAATTTCACCACTGCAGGAGTTCTCTCCGGTAAAGGGGAATTATCCGGCTCTACGAGCATAACCTTTACAGCATCCGGGACATTAGAGGAGCCACAAGGATTAAGTGGTTCAACTGATATTACTTTCACCACGTCCGGGAATTTATCTGCCAGCGGTGAGTTATCTGGTTTTGCGGATGTAAATTCTTATCAGTTTAATTCACCTCCTTCAGTATCGTCAAGTTTGAGTATGTTTTCAAATTTTGATTTCTATGACGATTTACTAAAGGGTGCTGATAGTGATGACGGTAAATTGTACTTGGATT
>JANQEY010000257.1 GCA_028278125.1 bacterium
TCAATGCCCTGGCGATCGCGACGCGCTGTTGCTGGCCGATGCTCAACTGTGAAGCCGGTTTGGACCATTCGGACTTATCTATTTTTAAACTGGCCAACAGGTCCTGAATTTCCCGGTCGACGGCCTTTTCATTTTTTCGAGAGGAGAAGTGACCGGCTAACAGGATATTGTCCAAGGCGTTCAGGTACGGAATTAGATTGAATTGCTGAAAGACATAGCCAATATGATTGGCCCGGAAATGGTCGCGCCCCCCGCTACTCATTTGATCCAGGCGTTCTCCCAACACGGATATCTCGCCCTGTTTGACTTTCAGCATACCGCTCAAGACGTTGAG
Organism: bacterium; assembly: GCA_028278125.1. Next base: position 335 of record JANQEY010000257.1, read on the forward strand.
TAAGCTTGATTTTCCACACCCTGAGGATCCATGTACTAGTACATGCTCACTTTCCACTACCGACCAGTGTTCAATATTTAAGACGACTTTCTCTGGTGAGTCTGGATATGAAAATTGTAGGTCTTTTAGATGAATCACCATCGCAGTTTCCGGGTAATCTTTAGTTGCTAATGAATAATGTTATAATGTATCATTTTATAAGTCAGTATCAAATCAGGGTAGTTGTCAGTGATCAAAAAATCCGGAACGAATCAAATTTTCTTCGCTTTTTTTGCATTATTGTTGATATCTGCATCCAGTGATACCGGTGACACGACACAATCATCAGACATCCCTGATGATATGAGTGCATCAGTGCCTGAGATCCTGGAGAAACCTGTTCAGGAGTCCCATATCCAGGTTGAGAAACTTACCAGGGAAACTGCCCCCCCTGTTCAGGAGTACAGGACAATCGAGTGGTTTGATCTCATGCCTGAAGATAATCTGGATGCGTTAATGAACCCACCTCAATATATTTCCGAAATACAGGATGGGTCACTGGAAGATCAGATAAGCAGCCAGCTTCAAAATGCGCAGGCTGCAGCCAATGATGATCGATATCAACAGGCACTGGTATCTACCCGTGTCGTCGGTGAAATGGATGGTCAGGCGGTACGTGTTGCGGGTTTTATAGTACCCCTGGAGTATGAAGATATGGAAGAAAATATTGATCTATTAGGGATAGGAGTAGAACAAACTATCACGGAATTTTTTCTGGTGCCGTATTTCGGGGCCTGTATCCATGTACCACCACCACCGCCCAATCAGATTATTCATGTCACCTCAGAAGAAGGTTTTAAGGTCTCTTCTATCTACGCCCCATACTGGATATCCGGAGTATTAAAGACTTCTATGACAGAGAATGACGTTGCAGCATCGGCATATTCATTGGAAATGCAGGAGTCTGAGCCTTACCAGTTTTAAACACTGATGCACTATGTTGATAGCCAGGTATTTTCCTGGCATCACAATCTACCTGTCGATATAAGGAAATGATGGAAAAAGTCTTATAAAACCAGTCTGTTAAATAGGAGGAGAAAATAAATATGTTGCCAAACAACCGCAAAATCCCTGTTCCAACCCTCTTACTAGAGAGTTGGCTGATCATCTTGAGTCTTCTCTTGGGAAGTTGTGCCCCACCTTCGGACGAGGCAGCTATCACAACACAAGATGATACTGGACCACTCTTTGTTGATGTATCTAATGATCATCTACCTACAGCAGATCTTGAGATTTTGAGTATGGACGCCAGACCGGCGGACATCGATGGTGATGGTGACATAGACGTCATTGTGGCCAACGAACATAAACCCAATATTCTTTTGCTTAATGATGGCAACGGACGGTT
>JANQEY010000260.1 GCA_028278125.1 bacterium
AAAAAAGTACCCTCACGACTCTTTGATATTTACCGATAATCATATTATGTTTTAATCAAATTCGCACAAACAGTGAAATAAATAAATGTTTCAAAAGAAACATCCTTCCCCTAATCCACATTTACTGAATTATCTTATTAATACAAATACGTTTATGATTGAGGGACAAGCTATTTTTATAGATTTCGGGAGGTATTGATGGCACAGGAGATGATCACCACTCAACGCTTTATTGACATGGAGGAACGTCGGTTCCCCAAAGCAAAGGGTGAATTCACATCACTAATGATGGAGATTGTTCTCACTTCGAAAATTATTAACCGTGAAGTTAACAAAGCCGGGTTAGTTAATATTCTAGGGATGACCGGCGATGTAAATATCCAGGGTGAAGAGGTCAGGAAACTTGATGAATACGCCAATGACCTTTTCCTCCATATGCTGAAGTATTCAGGCCATGTTTGTGCCATGGCTTCAGAAGAGATGGAGGATATGGTCCAGGGTCCGCAGTACAGCAACAAGGGCAATTACGTTGTTCTTCTTGATCCGCTTGACGGTTCATCCAACATTGACGCAAATGTTTCCATCGGGAGTATATTCGCGATTTACCGCAGAGTCTCCCCCACCGGTAAACCGGGACAGATCGAGGACTTTCTGCAGCCAGGCAAAAAAATGGTTGCATCCGGATATGTGATCTATGGTTCATCAACCATGCTGGTCTATACAACCGGGCAGGGTGTCCATGGATTTACATACGATCCATCAGCCGGTACATATATTTTGAGTCACCCGAATATTCAACTCCCGGGACGATCAAAGGTCTATTCGGTGAATGAATCCTACTGGGTGCGGTGGACGGAAGGTGTTAGAAAATACGTGGAACGTGTAAAAGGTGTAGGACCTGATGCCCTCGATAAACCTCTTTCGGGAAGGTATATAGGTTCGATGGTAGCGGATTTTCATCGTAATATGCTCTATGGCGGCATCTTCCTTTATCCGGGTACGATGGACAAACCTAAAGGAAAATTACGCCTTCTCTACGAAGCTAACCCGATGGCATTCCTTCTAAAAGCCGCCGGCGGATATGCGTCTGACGGGAGAAGAGATATTCTCTCAGTTAAACCGGATGAATTACACCAGCGTACACCGCTCTTTATGGGTAACAGGGATGAAGTGAAGATACTGGAAAAATACATCAAAAAATATGATAACCATATTGAAGAATAACAATATTTTAAAGCCACAAAAACAGAAGGGCTTCCATGATGGAAGTCCTTATTTATTAATATATGATTGTAATATCTTTTTCCCGGACCGAGGGCGGTCCGGGCGACATTTTAGATATTTTGTTACCCGGATTATGGAATCGACCTATCCTGTTTCAGATACAACTTTCGAATCTTGTTTCTTTTTAATAATCCAGGATCCGGCAATCGCAATCAGTGTAAATATAAAAAACAGATTGTGCTGTGCAATACCTAGTGGTTCTGTGAGAAATCTTGCAAGCAGGTAAGAGATAATCAATAGAACAATCTGTGTTACCCTATACTTCCATTCACCCATCTTAACCCCCATATATTATTTCGTTCTTGTAATCATTTTTGATGAATATACAAAAAGGGCTTCATCGTGGGAAGCCCTTATCTGTTTGAATAAAATAAAGCTACTAAGATTTTGATTTATTCTTAGGTGGTTCCAGATTAATTGACGCTCTCGCCGCTTCTTCCTCAGATTTGCCATCAGCTACAGGACCATCATACTGACCAACATTCGCTTTTTTCTCATCCTCTACCAGGTAATAAAACTGTTCCCGGAAATCTTTTAGAGTGATATTACCTGTGGCGGCATACTTGGCTAATTCATGCGGATCATCAAAATCAGATCCTGATAACCTGATCATGTAGCGTCTGCCGATATGATAATACTCTGAATCGATATCAATCATTCTTACCTTGGTTACGCCGGTTTTCGGATCGACAATATCCTTAAAATACATGGGAACAAACTGGCCATCCTGGATCGATACCATAGCAGCATTTCCACCTTCAAGAATAAATTTTGCCGCGCAAAAACCCAGATCACGGGTGTATTCCATATCAAACGGGATAGGATCGGAACATCTCAGCTCATAACCTATATTTTTTGCAACTATGGTAGTTTTTATACCAAAATCAGCTAACCGTTTCTGTACTTCAGCCTTGAGTATTTCACCAAAATTAACCTCAGCAAGGCGGATGTTATCATGAGCGTCACGTTCCACGTTCACCAGGAGATTTAAATCTTCCTTGGACATTTTTTCCACCAGGCCTTCGGCAACTACCGCAACACCATCCGGGAAACCGTAGCTCAGCCTTTTTATAATCGATCCTACCAGGATATCCACAAGTTTTTTCATTGTCAGCTTGTTTTTACCCGTAAATTCTTCCGGGATCAGGGTTATCGTTGCTCCTGCCGCTTTTCCCATTCCCAGGGCCAGGTGTCCAGCCTTGCGGCCCATGCTGACAACAAAAAACCAGCGTGAAGTAGTTCTTGCGTCAACCATCAGGTTTTTAACAATTTCCACACCATGGTGGCGAGCAGTCTGGAAACCGAACGTGCAGATACCGTGGGGGAGATCCAGGTCATTATCTATAGTTTTAGGAACATGTACGACACGAATTCGTCCATCAGCCATCTCCTCCAACCTGAGAGCGGAATATGCAGTATCATCACCCCCGATTGTGATTAGCTTGTCAATATTTAGGCGAAGTAAGGAGGTTACGGTGGTTTCGAGGTGCTTTTTATTCTTTGTCGGATTAAAACGAGATATCCCGATATGAGAGCCACCCCTGAAATGAATTCGGCTGATTTCTTCGATGGATAATTCCCTCACATGAGATATATCACCATTCATGATATGTTTAAAACCATCCATAATACCGACAACTTCAGTACCACCCAGGAGGCTCCGGATTGTCGCTGCGCCTATTACACTATTAATTCCTGGCGCTGGACCGCCACCTACTAAGATTCCAAGCCGCTTCTTGTAAGTAATCATTTTATTCCATCCTTATTGATATGTTTGATAATTGTATACTTCGAGGAAGATCAGGCTGGTAAAATTGAATAAAAATTCCTGACAATTACCATCTTAAACTAAAAATAATGCAACAATGATACAAGGTCGAAGACTAAATAAATTAATCATTAAAAAGAGACATGAGAGAATATTGATAAATATTAAAAAGTTGTTACAGATCACAAATTCCGGTTGAACTTCACTTTAGTTTATTTCGCTATTATTAGTCTTTTATGTCTTTGATAGTGTTAGATAACAGGCTCTCAAGGAGCCTCTATTTCATGGATTAAAAAAATAGTTAACCTGTATGAAATGCCTTGCATTTAGGATATTTTGGATTTATCTTTATGTGTCTTATAATCATACTAAATATTAGAGGAAATTTACCTGAAGATTAATTAATTATTACGTATTAAATGTAAATAATCTGAACACAGACACCTCACACTGCAATTTTCTGCGCCTTCTATTACCCAAAGGCAGATCCGCCCGCATCTGTTCAGATTGTAGCTCAACTACACCATAACTTTTAGAAACCAGTAGATCAAATCGTAATCACCAACAGTTTCAGTTGTATCTCGAATATATTGTTCAACCAGAATTAAAGATAAAAACAAGATTAAGCAGTGAAGTAACAGGAACTCATGTTTAACAAACTTGGGAGAACAACATGAAGAAGTATTGGTTGGTTTCTTTTGTACTCGTACTCTGCATGGCCGCTGCCTCATTCGGTATGGATAAAGCAGCTCTTTACGACGCCATCGAACAGTACGAAGCAGGTGTAAAAGTATCCTACGATCAGCTGCAGATGATGCGTCAGGCTGGATACGATTTCAACTACACACCTGTTAATCACGAACTCGACCTGATGGGTGGTCCAGACGATTACGGTTACATGTACATCGATAACGAAGAAGTAGAAGGTCCGGACTGGGCATGGGTAGACATCACCGCAACCGGTTTGCTGGTTGAAGGTCTTGCCGATGACAACTATGTAGGTCCGTATGCCATGGGCATCGATTTCCCATTTTATGGAGATACTTACACCGATATCTACATCCAGTCTAATGGTACACTTTCATTCTTCGACGCTTATGTGTCACTCAGCAACTATGAAATGCCTTATGCCGGCTGGATTCCCTACGAAGCAATGATTGCCTGGTTCTGGGATGACCTGAACGCTAACAATGGCGGTGAAGTTTACATCGAAGCCGTTGACATGGGCGACCAGATGGCTTGTGTAATCCAGTATGTTGAATACCACGACTACTGGCCGAGCACTGGCTACTGCGATTTTGAAATCATTATGTATGAAGACGGCACTATCCTGATGATGTATGATTATATCAGTGATGACATGAATGTTGACAGTTGCACAAATGGTATCCAGAATGCGATGGCCGATATTGGTCTTACCTATGTATACAACAATGATCCCGTCGGTTATCCATACAGCGGTCTCGCAGTAATGTATTATCTTGATGAACCCCCACCACCACCAGACGCATGGGTTTATGGTTATGTAACAGATGGTGATACCGGTGATCCCATTGAAGGCGCTGATGTTACCGTCGGTGGATATATGACCCTAACTGATGTTGATGGATATTATGAAACTCCGGCCATGTTCTATGCCGGCGAAGAAGTTATCTGCATGGCAGAAGCTGGTGGCTACCACGGAGCTGATGATGTTCTGCTTCTTGGTGTGGGTGGCAACCAGTGGGATGCGGCTCTCGAACCTATCAATGTTGAAGCTGATATCCTGATCTGGCAGGGTGATTCAACTCCAGAATCCTCAGTACCCGTAATTGACGTCCTGCATGATCTCGGCTACACAACTTACGAAACAACTGACTATGCTGCCGTTGACTGGGGTAACTACGATTACGTATTCGCGTTCCTCGGAATCTATCCGAACTACTACCCGGTACTAACAGATTCCCCCGAAGAAGCAGTGATGGTTGATTACCTGAATGGTGGCGGTTGCCTTTATGTTGAAGGTGGTGACGTATTCGGATATAACTCACCCGCAAACCTTCTCGAAGCTCTGAATGTTGCTGATGCTGCTGACGGATCTGGCGACCTTGGCTGGGTAACCGGTGTGATGGGAACCTGGACTGATGGCTGGTACATGCAATACATTGGTGAAAACAGCTGGATTGACCGTCTTACCCCGGGTGAAGGTGCTGTAACCGTACTGACAAATGAAGATGTTGTCACTCCTTATATCTGTGGTATGGTTAACGATGCCGGTGACTACAAAAATGCCTGCTTCACTTTTGAACTCGGTATGCTTGTTGATGGTGACATGGGAACAGTATATGATATGGTTGCTGGCCTGATGGACTGGTACGTAGCAGCTCCACCACCACCACCAGACCTCGAAATAACACTGTATCCGATGGAAGATATTCCTCAGGTTCCTTACATGGGCTGCCTGCCGTTTGAAATGGCTGTAGTTAACAATACGATGGATGCCATGATGTTTGATGGTTGGATTACAGTCACGTTCCCGGATGGCTGGGTTGCTGCGCCCCAATATTACAGGGCCGGAGATATTCACATTGACGGTGATGGAGTCAGAGACTGGTATCTCGAACTTTGTGCACCGCAATGCGCCCTGGAAGGTATTTACACACTTAATGCCTATGTCGGTATGTTACCTGATATGACTGTAATTGATTGGGATTGCTTCGACTTTGAAGTCCTTCCGATGGATGGTATCGCTCAGCATAATGAAAACGACTGGACAATTTATGGCTGGGGTGAAGATGTAGATGGTGACTTTACTGCTGGCAATGCCGTTCCGACGGAATTCTCTATCAGTGAAGTTTATCCGAATCCGTTCAACCCGACAACCTCAATCAGCATCGCACTTCCAAGTGCAGCTGAGATGACAGTTAACGTCTTTAACGTTACAGGACAGCAGGTAGCTGTTCTCGCTAACGGACGTTTTGCTGAAGGTTACCACAGCTTCACTTTCGATGCCAACAGTCTTTCAAGCGGTATCTATTTCATCCAGGCAACTGTGCCAGGTAAGATGAATGATATGCGTAAAGTAATGTTAGTGAAATAAAATTATTGATCTTTCTTGCGAGCGTCCGGGAATCCGGGCGCTCGTTTTAGTTTTAACCAGTACGAACTTCTGAATTGTTATCAGATACAAACTGAAATTTAACATCTAGCCCATATGAAATAGTTAATATTCAACAATATTTGCAGTGTACACCGGGGGTGAGAAATAGACTGCCCCGAGAGATACTCTAGCGCTCCCCTGGCTCTATGAGAATTAAAAATCTACATATATCTTTATCAGAATATTTTTCAATTATCCGTCGTCGACCATATTAAAACAGGGTTGTAATTTCGAATTACAATGAGTTTATGATGTTAATATTATAGCCTTTACGGAATCAGGTTGCTGGGAGTACTAAAATGTCACGCAAGATTCTTTTAAGAAGTCTTATCATTGCAACTGCCATAATCTATGGTATGTTATTTTCAGTGAATGCAGGCACAGAACTACTTGTTGTTGTTGATCCCTCAGACAATGTACTAGCATCGGATGACAACAGCGGCACTCCCAATGATCCCGTAAGAACCATCGACCGCGCATTTGAGATTATGTACAGCAATACTGCTGACGGACTTACAGGTCGAATTGTCCTTCATGAAGGTATTTACCGCGAATCAATTCACTGGTCAGATCCGCCCGATATAGATTTTCCATTGATCATTGAAGCATATGAAGACGACGAAGTCATTCTTAGTGGATCAGACGTATGGGACAACTGGGAACAAATGGGTTTATACCCGGTTTACGCAGCGGAATGGCCCCACGATTGGGGTCTTGTTACTGATAGTCTCGAATGGGAAGAGGAAGAGCTGGAATACTTCTATGAATGGTTCTACGACAGCCCGGAAGTGTACCAAAGACGGGAACTGGTATTTGTAAACGGAACAAGGTTATACCAGGTAGTCAATAGAAATGAGATGTTTGAAGGTACGTACCTCGTAGAAGAAGAGTCCGATTCAATATTTATCTACCCGTCGGCAAATGTGAACATGGAAGACGCATTTATTGAAGTTTCGATGCGTGAGAGTGCCATGACACTTTTTACAAGCTCCAATATTATTGTCCGTAATTTAATTTTCCAGCATACTAATCCGTTTATGCCAGGAAGTGCGGTTGATATAACCAGTTGTGATAATATTACTTTTGAAAATTGTACCTTCAGGGAAAACAACTGGCATGGAGCAACGATCAGCAATTCATCAAATATTACTTACAGAAACTGCAGTGCAGAAGACAATGGTGCGGCGGGATATAGTGGAATAAACGGTATAGATATCTCACTCATTGATTGTGAAGCTACCAGGAATAACTGGCGGGGAATAATGGTCAATATGATGAGATGGTACCCGGCCGGGTTGAAATACCTGCATATTCATGGATTATATGTTGAAGGATTCCATTCTTATAATAACTACACCAGGGGATTCTGGCTCGACTGGGATTGCGAAGACGTATTACTTATCGATTGCGACATCTCAGATAACTGGTTTGACGGCGTCTTTTTTGAAGCATGCCAGGGACCATTAGTTATTGATAATTGCCGGCTGGAAGATAACTGGAGAAACGGGCTGGAGCTGAGATGCGCTGAAAACGTGACTATGAGAAACAGCTACATCAAAGGGAATGACTACGCCCAGGTGTACCTCACTGGAACAGATGAATATTTCGTGAATTTTGAAACCGGTGACTCAGTTACAACCCGGACAATTAATTCTGTTTTTACAAACAACGTGTTCTACGCGACGGCGGAGCACCAGGAATTATTCCTGTCAAATTCAATGTATTATTACAATTTTATGGCTACGCTGACTTATGAGAACAATGTATGGTACCCCTACGGTGGTGAAGGCGCGGCAATGAATAAACCTGCCGGTTTATCGTCCGATGAATTAATTCCTGCAGAATTTGATCTTGAGAACGCTTACCCGAATCCGTTCAATTCCAGCACAACAATCAGGATCTCCCTCCCGGAAGATTCCGACCTGGAAGTGACTGTTTATAACATGCTGGGAAAACGGGTAGATGTTCTGACCAACAGGAATTACCTGGCAGGTTATCATTCCCTGGAATTCAACCCGGACAACCTTGCAAGTGGAATATATTTTATCCAGGCCAATGTTCCCGGAAAATGGAATTCCATGAAAAAAGTTGTCTTTCTAAAATAATAGTTTGCTCAAATAATTCCTGCATTTTGAAACGCCTGAAAAGGGCGTTTTTTGTATGAAATACTTGTTGTTTGCCGGGAGAACTACCTCAAGTTTATTATTGGAATCCTGTGGTCATTTAATTTATCTTCAGCACTACCGCGAGCATGGCGGAACTGGCAGACGCGCAGGATTTAGGATCCTGTGTCCACCGGACGTGTGGGTTCGAGTCCCACTGCTCGCACAATGTAGTTTTATTCACTTGATTAGACTCTATAGAGAATTTTTCGACTTCCATTTGACTCCCGAGTTTGGAACATCTCTGCCCTATTTCAGTAAAAAACCATATAATAGAATAAAGTTCAGATTTCCTAACATAAGGATAGACTCAAATGCTTAGTGACAACACAATTAAAGAACTTTTTACCAGTATTGATAAAATGGACGCTGATCAATTTTCTTCTTTTTTTACTGATGAAGGTACATTTGTCTATGGAACAATGATGAGTGTCACAGGCCGTGACGCCGTAAAAGAAGCTGTCGCGCAGTTTTTCGGTAACCTCAGCAGTTTAAAACACCAGAATGTAAGAACCTGGAATGGTGGCGATGACGAGACGATGTTTGTGGGTGGTGATGTAACCTATGTATTGGCAAATTCCAACACTGTCGATATCCCATTTATGAACAAGTTTACGATCAGTGACGGTAAAATTCATCATTACCAGGTCTATACAGATCCCACGCAGATGATCCAGGCGATGCAGGATTAAATCTGTTCGTTTTTCGAACAGTTTCATACTTATTAAATTAACCAGCTTCAAAAATCTAGACGCAGAGGTGATTTAACCTTGCAATATTCCTCCTAACTCCGCCTCCAGAGTTTTTTTACTATTTTATTATAAATCATTGACAAGGAAATTACAATTGGATAGTTTGGACTTCCTAACTGTTGTGTTTAAATTACGTTTTTAAGACCATGATTTAACCACAAATACGGCACAATAAAGCTTGCCGGGGAAATCACTCACTCGCATTTGGACGAACTGATGCGAATTATACCTCGCGATTTTTTGCCTGGTCATGACATTAATTAGTCATTTCAGATTTGATACAAGATGATAACATGTTCAGACAGTTGAAAACTCGCGATACTCCGAGGAGGAGATTATGAGTAAAATGGTATCAACAACTATCGAAGATTTTAAGAATGTATTTCGTGGCGAGATCCTTCAACCTGGTAATGCAGGCTACGATGATGCACGGAGTATCTGGAACGGGATGTATGACCGTAAACCTGCCGTCATCGCAAGGTGTATTGGAACAAGTGATGTAATTGAAGCAGTAAACTTCGCCCGTGAGAACAATTTCACTGTTTCAGTTAAAGGTGGAGGGCACAACGCCGCCGGGAATGCAGTTTGCGACGATGGTTTTGTGATTGACCTATCACTGATGCGACGAGTTACAGTTGATAAGAACGATAATACAGTACATGTCGATGGTGGTGCGTTACTTGGAGATGTCGACCATGAAACACAATTACATGGACTTGCGGTCTCAGCAGGGATTATATCTCACACCGGTGTTGGGGGACTTGCATTAGGCGGTGGATTCGGCTGGATCAGTCGTAAGTTTGGTCATACTGTGGATAACCTGATTTCTGCTGAGGTAGTAACAGCAAATGGTGAATACAAGACTGCCAGCGCGGATGAAAATCCAGACTTATTCTGGGGTTTACGTGGCGGTGGAGGTAATTTTGGAATTGTTACATCCTTCCAGTTTAAAGCTGCAGAAATCGGGAATGAGGTCTATTCAGGTGTAATTGTTAAAAAGTTTGAAAATGCCCAGCAGTATATGCAGTTTCACAGGGAATATGTTCGTAATCTACCAGATGAAATGACAGTCTGGTTGGTCATTCGACATGCACCACCTCTACCCTTCCTGCCAGAAGACATCCATGGTAAGATGGTAGTATTAGTTCCATTTGTCTGGCTTGGCGAAAACGCTGAGGGTGACGAATTATTAAAACCTATTCGTGAATACACAGAATCACTTGGAGAGTTTATAGGTATGCATCCCTGGACAGGTTGGCAGTCAGGATTCGATGGTCTGGTTTTACACGGAGCTCGAAATTATTGGAAATCTCACCAGATGTCCGATCTTTCAGACGATGCAATTAAAGAGATTGAAGAATTTGCGGGAAAAATGCCAAGCGATGAGTGTGAAATATTCATTCCACATATGGAGGGAGTAGCCAGTCGTATTCCAGTTGACCAGACAGCGTTTGCTCACCGTAGTTCGCCATTTGTATTAAATATTCATACACGCTGGAGAGAATCCTCAGATGACAATAAATGCCTTCAATGGGCAAGGGATTTTCACAATGCAACACAACCGTACTCAGATGGAGTTTACGTAAACTTCCTCAGCGATGAAGGAGCTGATCGTGTCAAAGATGCCTACACCAGGGAGACCTGGGATAAACTGGTTGCAATTAAAAGGAAGTATGATCCTGAAAATTTCTTCCGCATGAACCAGAACATAAATCCTACAAATGGAACATATTGATCCAGGAACTTAAAGCCCGGAATCTTCAATTCCGGGCTTCATGTTGTACCAAACATTCATTCGCTATTGGCTGAAGGCATCCTCGCTCCAGCATTGAAGCATATAATCGACGAGTTCATGGATGCCTGTTTTTTTCATTGCACTGACACGGAATAGTGGGTAATCATTCCCCAGTTTGGATTCGATCTCCCGTACAACTTTTAATCCCTGCTGGTTGGAAAGTTTGTCTGATTTTGTCAGGATGATCGCAGCAATTACACCTTCCTCATCAGCCCACCGAATCATTTCATTATCAAGCTCTGCAAGCCCCCGGCGAATATCGACAAGTACGAACAGACATCTAAGGTTTCCATGGCCGACCAGGAAATTGGAAACGGATTCCCGCCAGCTCTGACGTAACTTTTCCCCCACCTTCGCATATCCATACCCGGGAAGGTCGACAAGATCATACCGTTCATTGACCAGGTAACGAAATACTGCCCTGGTTCTGCCAGGAGATTTAGAAGTTGGCGCGACTTTTTTACCAAGGATGGTATTTATCAGGGTCGATTTACCGACATTTGACCGTCCTGCGACTGCGATTGCGGGACGGGGAGTGCCCTTGTACTTCGGGGGGAGCTTTCTGACCGAATTTATTTTCAGTTTTTTCATCAGTCATTTTCCGGGAAGATTAGTGCTATTCAAAAGGTTATATACCCCGGGATACGCTGATCCCGGGCTACCCTTAGCTATTTATTTCCGGGAAACACAATTAAACCCTGTTAGCAAGCTAACAGGGGCATAATATATACTCACATTACTATAAAACATATCGAGGAATACGGATGAATATTACTTTTTGCTTCCTTTTTTCTTCTCTAAAACTATCTTCCAGACATCCTCAATGTTGCTGACAAAATGGACTTTCAGTCCTCGTCCAACACCAGGTGGGCGGTCTTCCCATTCCGGTTTATTCTCTGATGGAAGGATTATTTCACTCATCCCGCTTCTCTGAGCAGCCATTACCTTTTCGTTTACACCGCCGATCCTTAGGACGTCTCCCTGGAGAGTAGTTTCACCTGTCATTGCTACATCACCACGGACTTTCCTGCCCGATAACGATGAAAGTAAAGCAGTGGCCATGGTAATCCCAGCCGACGGTCCATCCTTGGGGATTGCCCCTTCGGGAACATGGATATGTATTTCTTTTTCACCAAACAGGGCTGGATCAATCTTCAGTGTTTCCGCCTGGCTGCGGATATATGTCAAACCTGCAGAGGCAGATTCTTTCATTACATCTCCAAGCATCCCGGTGAGGGTGAGTTTCTGCTTGCCCGGCATTACCCGCACCTGCACCTTGAGAATATCCCCACCAACGGGAGTCCAGGCCAGTCCAATCGCGCTGCCAACCCGTGATTCTTTGTCCAGTTCACCCTTCCTGTGAACCGGTACACCAAGAAGTGGTTTAAGCCGGTTTTTGCCGATGCTGACTTTCTTTTTCGAGTCGCCTTCAACTTTCTTTCTCGCAACACGCCTGCAGACCTTTGCCAGGCTGCGTTCAAGTTCACGGACTCCCGCTTCACGTGTATAATCCTCAATCACATGCAGGATAGCATCACGGGAAACATGTAAATCGGTATCTTTTAACCCATTCTCCTTCAACTGCTTGGGAATAAGGAAATGCCTGGCAATCTGGAGTTTTTCCTCTGTCAGGTAGCCCGGCAATGAGATGATCTCCATCCTGTCCTGCAGAGCAATAGGGATTCCATCACGAGTATTGGCAGTAGTAATAAACATTACCTGGCTGAGGTCATATTCAACCTCGAGGTAATGGTCGGAGAAAGTGCTGTTCTGTTCCGGATCTAGTACTTCGAGTAACGCCGATGCCGGATCCCCGCGGAAATCGACAGACATTTTATCAATTTCATCCAGCAGGATAACCGGATTAATTACCCCGGATTTTTTCATCATCTGGATTACACGCCCCGGCTGGCTTCCGATATAAGTTCTGCGATGTCCTCGAATCTCGGCTTCGTCACGGATACCACCAAGGCTGAAACGGACAAATTTGCGATTGATTGCTCTTGCTATACTCCTGCCAAGAGAAGTTTTACCTACACCAGGAGGACCTACAAGGCAGATGATCGGCCCGCGCATCTTTTTTACTAGTTTAAGGATCGCGAGGTGTTCAAGAATACGTTCTTTCGGTTTGCTTAGACCGTAATGGTCTTCATCGAGGATAACTTCCGCTCGTTTAAGGTCGTGACGGTCACGTGTCTTTTTCGACCAGGGGATAGAAAGCAACCAATCAATGTAATTACGAACTACAGTCGCTTCAGGCGAGAGCATTGGCATGGCTTTAAGCTTCTCAAGCTCTTCCTCAGCTTTTGTCCTCGCCTCTTTGCTTAACTTGGCCTTTTCCAGTTTTTTCTGGTAAGCTATTATATCTCCCCAGTCTTCCTCACCCTCTTCACCGAGTTCCTTTTTGATAGTGCGAAGTTGTTCCTGGAGAAAGAACGTACGTTGAGACTGACCTATCCGGTCGCGTACCTGTCCCTCGATTGATTTTTCAACTTCGAGCACATCAATCTCATGAACAAGCTGTGCGGCAATTTCAAGAAACTGCTCGACAACTGTTTCGGCTTCCAGGATCTTCTGTTTTTGATCGTATGGTAAACTCAGGTGTGATGCGATAAAATCGGAAACACGTGGTGGTTCTTTCATCGTATCAAGTGTGAACAATAATTCATCCGGGAGATTCCTGTTGAGCGGAACATACCTTCGGAACAGGCTCAGGGCATGACGCATTGAACCTTCCAGTCGGATATCTGTCTGCGATTCCTCTGAAAACGGGGTCAATTCTGCAGCCAGGTAATCATCCTTGACGATAGGATTATCAACTCTTGCCCTGACCATTCCTTCAATTAGAACCTTAACCAGACCATTCGGAAGTTTTAATACCTGGACTATTTTCGCGACAATTCCAACCTTAAAGAGCTCATCGAAGTTTACTTCATCCAGTGATGAATCTCGCTGTGCAAGTAGAAGTAGTAAACGGTTTTCCATCATTGCAGCTTCGATGGCACGAAGCGTTCCTTCACGTCCTACCAGCAGGGGAAAAATCATGCCGGGAAATATTACCTGGTCACGAACCGGGAAAACTGGTAAAATCTCGGGAATAGTTGGTTGTTGTTTTTCAGCTTCCTGTTCCATATTTCTTAATATAACTTTCCGGTTTTTAAATAATTACTATTACTGACTGACAAGCAATTTAATCAAAACCCCCTCAAGGGAGGGGGTTAATAATATCTCAAACTGAGAATTTAATCAAGCGCTCTTTTTCCTGCTGTCCCCCTGCTCAATGATCGGCTCAGATTCTCCCAGTATTACATCTTTGGTGATAATAACCCTGCGAACATTTTCTGTCGAAGGAACATTAAACATCGGATCAAGCATGATATTTTCCATGATCGATCTCAATGCCCGTGCCCCGGTTTTACGGGTCATCGCCTTTCTTACTACTTCCAGGAGGGCGTCCTCCTCTACTACCAGCTCAACACCTTCCATCTCGAACAGGTATGAATACTGTTTGAGCAGGGCGTTTTTAGGTTCCTGGAGAATTGTAAGCAAAGCCTCTTCATCCAGTTCAGCAAGTGCGGCAGATACCGGCAGACGTCCGATTAATTCAGGGATTAGACCGAATTCCAGGAGATCCTTCGGTTCAACCTGGCAAAGCAGATCGTAAGATGTGATTTCAGACATTTTACGAATATCGGCACCAAATCCCATCGCTTTTTTACCCACACGGCGCTTGATGGTCTTATCCATACCCTCAAAGGCACCGCCGCAGATAAACAGGACATTCTTAGTATCGATCGAGATCAGTTTCTGTTCCGGATGTTTCCGTCCACCCTCTGGTGGGACATTGGCGACAGTGCCCTCAAGCATTTTTAATAACGCCTGCTGGACTCCTTCACCGGAAACATCACGGGTTATCGAAACATTGGACGATTTTCGGGCGACCTTATCGAGCTCATCGATGTAGACGATACCGATTTCAGCGGATGCAACATCATAATCGGCGGCCTGAAGAAGACGGACAAGTACATTTTCCACATCTTCACCGACATAGCCAGCTTCCGTCAAAGTCGTAGCGTCGGCGATGGCAAAAGGAACCTGGAGCAAACGTGCCAGGGTTTGCGCGATGAGAGTTTTTCCTGTCCCGGTCGGACCAATCAGCAGAATATTTGATTTTTCCAGCTCGACGTCATCATCCAGTTGCTGCCGGTTAACCCTCTTGTAGTGATTATAGACAGCAACGGCGATTTTTCGTTTCGCGTCTTCCTGTCCAATCACATATTCGTCAAGACGTTCCTTGATTTCAACGGGTGTTGGGAACCTGTCCAGGGGTTGTGATTTCCTACGCGCGTTATTCTGCCTGATTATCTGGCTGGATGCCCGGATACAATGATCGCATATCATGACTCCCGGGCCGCTGATCATAATCTGTGCCTGATCGGCGGTACGTCCACAGAAACTACAGCGTTGACGCGATTTGTCGCCCTCTTTCTTGGATGTTCCGCTCATGGGTAACCTCTATAGAATAAAAGTGATTACTTCTCTACAGCTTTAACCTTGCGGTCTGCGTCCTGGAGTTTGTCAATCAGACCATAATCCAGGGCTTCCTGGGAACTCATGAAATAATCACGGTCACTATCCTGGCGGATTGTCTCAACGTTTTTACCCGTGTGTTTAGCAAGAATTTCGTTTAAACGTTCACGTTCTTTCAGGATTTCCTTAGCATGAATCTCTATATCAGATGCCGTACCCCTCATACCTCCCTGGGGCTGATGGATCATTATTTTACTGTTCGGCAAAGCACTTCTTTTTCCAGGTGAACCTGCAGCAAGTAGAACGGCAGCCATGGACGCGGCCATACCCATGCAGATTGTCTGAATCTGTGGTTTGATATATTGCATCGTATCATAAATGGCAAGGCCGTCTGAAATCACGCCACCGGGAGAATTTATATAGATACTAACATCCCGCTCAGGATCTTCAGCTTCAAGGAAAAGCAGCTGTGCAATAATCAG
>JANQEY010000274.1 GCA_028278125.1 bacterium
TGGCAGGCGGAATTCTGGAATTCCGTACATCAAAACACCGCCTGGTTTATGAAGTGCTTCATAAATGGTTACATCATGCCCAAGTTTGGCAAGCTCTCCGGCCACGGTCAAACCCGCAGGTCCACAGCCAATTATAGCGGCTTTCCGTCCCGTGGGTGGTGCTATTTCAGGTATAACAACCTCGTTGTTATCACGTTCCCAATCGGCAATAAATCTTTCAAGCCGACCGATTGCGACAGGTTCACCCTTTATTCCGGTAACGCAGACAGCTTCACACTGCTCTTCCTGTGGGCAAACACGACCACAGATTGCTGGGAGGGCGTTATCGTTTTTCATGATCCTGGCGGCTTCCTTGAAGTTACCGTCACGAATTTCCCGGATAAATCCGGGAATATCAATTTCAACAGGGCAACCGTTTACACATTTCGGCTTTTTGCAGAAAATACAACGGCTTGCTTCAGCACGAGCGGTTTCGATGGAATAACCAAAAGGTACTTCCTTGAAATTTTTCCGTCGTTCGGCCGGTTCCTGCTCTGGCATCGGGTGACGTGGCAGCTTAGGTTTCTTTGGCTTAGCTTGCTTCTTTTCAGGAGCTTTTTCGTTCTTTACTTCCGTTGTCATTTTCCAGCCTCCTCGGTCTCAGCGTCACGTCCGATTTTACATTTATGATAAATTTCCATCGATTCTTTTTCCTGCTCGAGGTATGCAGATTGACGCATCGTCAATTCATCAAAATCCACCTGGTGACCGTCAAATTCAGGACCGTCAACACAGACAAACTGCGATTTACCGTCAATACTGACACGGCATCCACCACACATTCCCGTTCCATCAACCATAATCGAGTTCAAACTGACCATAGTGGGTAGATCATATTTTTTCGTCAGCATACTGGTGAATTTCATCATTGGAACAGGACCTATAGCAACAACCATATCGATCTTCAGACCTTCATCGATCAATTGCTGCAAAGCGTCCGTTACAAATCCATGTATTCCATGACTGCCATCATCTGTCGCCAGTAAGACACGGTCGGAAACAGCTTTCATGTCTTCAACCATTATCAGCAGGTCTTTTGAACGGGCGCCTATTATAGAAATTACCTGGTTACCGGCATCTTTCATCGCAGCCGCGATAGGGTAGACCGGAGCGACGCCAATACCACCACCTATACAGACAACCGTACCCAGTTTTTCGATATGCGTGGGACGCCCCAATGGTCCGGCTATATCCTGGATAGTATCACCCTTTTCAACATTACCGAGGGCATGGGTGCTTTTGCCAATTTCCTGGATAATCAGCCTGAGAGATCCTTCGTCAGGATTTGAATCAACAATTGTTAACGGGATTCGTTCACCCTGCTCGTTTAACCGTAAAAGAATAAATTGACCAGCCTTTCTTTTCCGGGCAATCACCGGGGCTTCAACTTCAAGGTCAACTATACCTTCAGCAAGTCTCTGTTTCTTAAGAACCGTATTCATAAACTCCTCGCTTAATATTGAGGGCAAATCAAAGGAAAAACCATAAAATATTTCATCATCAGAAATATTATCTCGAAGCGTCAAAACTATGTTTGTCCAGTACCATTTTCAATACTGTAGATCACACTAAACCATGAGTTTGACTCCCCGAACTTTTATTGAGATAATTCACTGAGACTTGGCATGTAGTTGAGAGAATTTATTAGATCACAAACAGGAACGATTTCCCTTGATATTTCCTAATGGGTTTACATATATTACGAATATGTAATATACGAAAGCGTAATACCATGGCATTAAAGATTCTTAGTCCCATACACAGGGCTAATCGTCAAATCCAGATGTATTTCGAAGGAAGGATTGACGAGAATAAGGTTAACAGAGTTGAAGCACATATTTTAACATATTTAAGATCATATGGTCCCTGCAGTGTCGGCCAGGTTGTTGACGTAACCGGCCAGAAAAGATCAACAATTACCGGCATCCTTGACCGTCTGGAAAAAAGAAACCTGTTGGCTCGTAAGCTTGATCCAGAGGATAGACGTTCTTTCCTGGTTGAGCTTGTTGGGAGTGGAAATAAACTGGCTGAACAGGTAAATGAGGCACTTATTCAATTCGAGGAGAAAATACTTGGGCAGATCTCTACAGATGACCTGGAAGGTTTTCGGAAAGTAATGGAGAGTATTTCCATTCTTACTGACTCCAGGCAACTTCCGGGTAAATTACCCTGACAAATTTGAAAGGAATTGCGATGATAACTAATGACCTGCAAAAGAATTACGATTTTTCATTCAGAGTATTGTTGAAAAATCTTGATGGAATTGATCATGAGGATAGCCTTGTGATCCCGGGAAAGTCTGGGAATTGCATCAATTGGATATTAAACCATGTTCTGGATACGCGTAAGGGAGTATTAAGGCTGGCTGGAGCTGATTTTTCAGAAAAATTCGCAGCATTGCCAAAATTTGATGCATATAAACCTTTTAATGCTGAGGAAGCCGTTGAGTTGGAGGATCTGAAAGAACTATTCCAGGAGTCGCAGGATGCATTAATGGCTGCCCTGGATAAGTTAGAAGGAGACCGGTTGGACAAGAAGGGACCAAGTGATATTTTTGGACCCGATACGACACTTGGTCAAATGCTGATGTTATTAAACTATCATGAATCCTACCACACCGGACAGGTTGGTCTATTGCGCAGAATCCTGGGTAAAGAGGGAGTGATTAAAGCGCCTAAATCATAAGCTGACTCTATTCTCCAGCATCACTATGACTGCGTTCGCTGCACGTTCGGCTGCTTTACCATCGATTGGCCCAACCAGTAGTGGGCCATATTTTTTTCTCAAATTCTTCTTTTCACGTGGATTTGTGAAACAATGTTTTACGGCTTCGATTGTCTCTGGAAGGTCAGCTGTCTCGATTCCCACATCTCTCCATTTATACTCAATATCTTCCGGGTCGTAGTGATGGAAAGTTTTCTGGAGAGGATTATTTACGAGGACAACCGGCTTATCAAGTGCGATCGCTTCCATATATGCCGACGATACATCCGAAATTACCACGTCTGAAGCCAAAATAGCGGGGGTTATATCCTGGTCTCCGATGAGAACTACATTCTCCTCGACAATAGATAAGAGTTCATACAGCTCTACCCAAGTTTGTGGCGACATTCCATGCAGTTTTACCAGCAGTTTAGTATTATCGCGTGTAATCTGACGAATGCCATCTGTGAGAACGGGAACGGCAGATAATTCGGGATTATAAGTAGGCGCCAGTAATACAACTTTTTCGTTGTTCTTAATCGAATATTGATACCTTGCAGATTCTTTTGTGATAATTCCCTGGCCGATTGGATCGAACTTCACCAGTCCAGTCGCGATTACAGGTGTGTGGATCGCATTTTTCAGAATATTCGCGTGATGTTCACCCGGAACGCATATCAGGTCAGCGCCGTTTTCCCTTTGTACAGCAGAAGCTGTTGTATAGAACGTTCCTTTGCAAATAAGCCCATGATTTACGTTGACAAATTTCCCGCCCCAGTCGATTGCGCCAAAATCAGCATCCGCTACTACCGTGACATCAGGATCAAACAACTTGATTTCCGATTCAGGAATCCAAGTTGTATTGCTTTGATTCAATTGTTTAATCATAACATCAGATAATCCAAGCCCGGCTATTCCGTCAATAGCTGGAGCATAGGGAGGAGATGAATAGACGATGTTAATCTCAGGATGATTTTCACTGATCCAGTCGGAAATCGGTGAAAGATGGGGGAGATGGAGGTTTCTTTTCGCATAAAACAGCAGTTTCATTGCACCAGTTCCTCCAAACTTACATCGAACTCATCAACAAGCTGATGCAATATTGTATCATCATTTATCTCGCTGGTTGCTTTCTTGAGGTGATAGAGGACTTTCTTGCGGTTGCCCTGTTTCTGATAATGATTTGCCAACCTGACATGACCGTTATTGTTGTAGGATTCAGTTGATTTCCTGTCTGGTGCCACTCTTAGAAAATCATCACTATTCTGATCTAATTTTTCGCCATTTTCTTTCGGGAGTGGACTTGAAATCCAGTCAGCTAATTGCCTTATTCTTTGTTCTATTAAATCAACACTATCGAGTTTCCTTTCATTTACAAAACCGACAACGTCAAGCGCCAGTAAAGTGTTATCCTGAGATAAATCAGGTATAATCCCTTCAGAAAGATATTTAATAATAGAGTCCTTATATTCTTCTATATCAGGAAATACAACAATATCCATTCCCGGTTTGGATTCTACTGGGACTGCTATCGCCATATGCCTGAATCTTGAATATTTATCTAGAGAATCATATTCAGCAGCAATTTCCGGTTCAATACCAAAACGGATTAATGGATCCTGGACAGGAGAACCGTTAACAAGCACAGGAACCACGATTTTATTTCCATTATTGCGTCTCACCTGGTTAACCAACCGTTTTAAGGCATCACTACCGATCCTGGCTTGATCAGAAATCATGGCTATATAATTTGATTTTTTCAGGATTTTTTTTATCGCCTGGACATCAGTCCTCAAGACAATATTCACTTGTTCATCAACGATTTTATTCCGGTAATAACTTTCAACTTTTTCTGTAGTCAGAAGGTGCAGGAAAGTTTTCAAAACAGTAGGGGAATTATCCAGCGAGTTGATTAATTCAATGGCGCTGTCATCTTCAGTATCAGTCGAAATTAAAACATCCAATCTCTCTTGGTTCCATTTAACGGGATAGACTTTATTCTCAACAAGTTTCACTATTTCTTCTGCAATCCGTTGGGATGCATTTCCATCGCTCAGGTGGTGAAGCTGAATATTAATATTTTCACTTTGACCATCTTTTTCCGTGGTTTCCCGGGAATTTCCGCCTAAAGCCGCTTTTATATCTTCCAAACTCGATGATCTGACAGCATAATCACGGAACATGTTTTCGGGTGCATTCGGATGGTACGATGGCCATTCTGCAGAATTAGGATTATCGAAGAGGACAACTTGTTTATCAAGAAGTTTAGCTTCCAGCCAGGCTGAATGTACGTCGGATATAATTATATCAGCAAGCTGAATATACCGGTCGTAATCCGTGTTTCTAAGCAAGTGCATATTCGTATTGTTTTCTGCAATACTCGAATGAGCCTGGAAAGTCTCACTAGACGGGGCAAAATCCAGAGCTATCAGAATAGTTGTTTTCTCATCCACAATCTGTTGTATCCTGGTCCACAGGATGGGAACAGCCGAGTGCGCGATTGACGTTGAAGGAATATAGAGAATCACCCTTTGGTCAGGATTTATTCCACAGGTTTTGAATAAAGTTTCGCGGGATGGCATAGCATGTTGGAAAAATCTGTCCAGCCTGGGCACACCGGTTGCCAGGATTGGTGCAAATACACGGTTGCTCTTTTCAAGTATAAGCTTATGATACTCTCCCGGAACCGTTATGAGATCGAATTCGTTGTAATAATTAAGTGAGTTATCCAGCTGGTAGAATTTCCCCTCGCTTGCAAGGCTCCGTGGAACAAATACTTTTCTACCGGGGTTATTAATTTTGTGAACTGTAAAATCAGCAAATATTGTAATACCAGGATTATATTTATTAGAATCTGAGATTAATGGCAGGTTTAATTTTTTAATAATATCAACTAAGTGGATAACTTGTTCCTCATTTTGCTTGGAACTTGATGGCGTATGACCGAATAGAACTTCATAGGAGTTATTGTTTGTCAACTGATTATACACGGGCAATAAAGCATATATATCTTGAGGTGAATCCAAATACAGGAGTAACCGTTTCACAAAATATTCTCCATCAAACATTAATATCCTGTTATATCAAAGCATATATTATGCCTGTAGATTTGTTTGATTGAGAACGATTAGTGCTTGTTTATGTCTATGATTACTAACTGATTATAATTCCGTGGTACTCAGCTGGAGAATATTGTGCATGACAGGAAGTGGAATATTTTGCCCTTGATGAAGTAATTTATGTCTGCCTGAAAATTCGGATTAATACGACAGATATTATAGGTCTTTTGTCTACCTCAGGGTACTCGCATAAATCCAATTAGTTCTTGATTCAGGGATATTTGCGCTCTAACTTGCGAAGCTATTGATTTAAACCGTTTGGAGTTAAGAAAGATGAAAAAGGGAATACATCCTTCATACAATTATGTCACCGTAACTTGCGCATGCGGCGCAAACTGGCATACTCGCAGCACTTTAAAGGATGAGATCAAGGTAGAAATCTGTTCAAGCTGTCATCCATTTTTCACTGGGAAGCAGAAACTGGTTGACACTGCCGGACGTGTAGACAAGTTCTACAAGAAGTATGGCATGAAGCAGTCCGGAGCCTGATCTGTCTGACAATAGAAATACAAAAGAACGACCGCCGAACGTGGGTGGCCAGGCAGTCCTTGAAGGTGTGATGATGCGCAGCCCCTGGCGAATCGCGACTGCAGTACGCGATCCGGAAGGGGAGATACAGGTTAAAGCATATCCTTTTGTCAGCCTCACAAAGAGAAGCAAACTAGCCGGATTGCCGGTGATGCGTGGTGCTATCGGTCTTTTTGAGGCTATGAAGATAGGTATTGATTCGCTTAACTGGTCCGGGGAGATAGCCGGAGAGACTGATGGCGAGCATACCTTCTGGAGCCGGCTGATGGAAGTCGGCGCTTTTATTTTCGCCTTTGTCTTCGGGATCGGTCTTTTTATGGCGGTTCCTTATGCCGTTGCCGGTCTTGTACCGAAGAGTGAAAACCAGGTTTTATTTCACCTGGTGGCTGGAACTCTGCGTATTCTTCTCCTGTTAGGTTACATGGGTGCAATCGCTTTTATTCCTGATATTAAACGAGTATTTCAATATCACGGATCAGAACACAAAAGCATCTTCACCTATGAAGGAAACTATCCTCTCTGTATAAACAGCGCTAAAGAACAAAGCAGGTTCCATCCCAGGTGCGGTACCAGTTTTTTACTGCTTGCTGCCGTTCTGACCATGCTTGGCTTTATGGCATTTGACAGCCTTTTTGTAACCTTCATCGGTGAAATTGAAGGTCCTTTACAACGTGTAGCCATCCATCTTCCATTTATTCCACTGATTGCCGGATTGGGATACGAAGTATTACGCCTCGTCGAAAAACATTCAGAAGAGCCGGCCTGGCAGCCATTGGTGAAACCGGGATTCTGGTTGCAGGGTATTACAACTCGTGAACCTGAAGACGAAATGGTTGAAGTAGCTCTTGCGGCACTTTTGGAAAGTCTTGTAGATACCGAAGATGAGTTCCTGGGAGTAAACAGGAACACCATCAATACTGACGTAGAAGACGAAGTGGATAAGGAACCGGAAAAGGATTTAACTGCAGATTTGCAGGAAACATAATCTATATACAGTACATTTTAGTAGAACGAGCATGATGAAATCCCAGAAGAACATAATGAAAGCAGATTTTGAGTACACAATGGAGTCCGCGCTTGCAGCTGAATCTGTTGATAAGCTAAAGAATACTTATCTTCACTGGATTGAACGAGCTCTGCAGACAATTAGTGATTCATCGGTCTGGGATAAACCGAATTCGAGCGTTAACAGCATCGGAAATCTTCTGCTTCACCTCGAGGGGAATGTCCGGCAATGGATTATCCACGGTTTGGGTGGCGAGAAAGACAACAGGGAACGGGATAAGGAATTTTCCGCCCTGGACGGTGCATCCGCCATTGAACTCCTGAATAACCTGAAACAGACTGTTGATACCGCGTGTAATATAATCTCGGAATATGACAGTTCTGAGAAACTAATGAAAGAACTGGTGATCCAGGGATTTACTACAAACGCTTACGCGGCTATCTTTCATGTTGTTGAGCATTTTTCATATCATACAGGTCAAATAGTCTGGATTACTAAAGAAAAAACGGATAAAGACCTGAAGTTTTACGAGCTGTAAACAAAATACAGTTATCATAAATAGTTTAAAGTAAATAATATTTTAAGAGGGGAAAATCGATGAAAGTCTGGCACGTTTTATTAATCGCTGTTATTGCGGTTTGTTTTGTTGCATGCTCAAACCAGCAGGGTGGAACAGAGACCAAGGCTGAAGCCACGGCAACAACAACGGGTGAAATTCAGAAAGTTGGTGATGAGATCTCTCTGGCTGTTGTAACACCGATCAACACCATCCTGGAAAAACCGGAAGAATACCTGGGTAAAACCCTGGTTATTGAAGGTAAAGTAAATGGACGTTGCGCCGGTTCCGGCTGCTGGGTCTCATTAGCTCGTGAAGGCACCGATGATGTCTTTTACGTGAAGAGTGATGACCATTCCTTTGTATTCCCTGAAAAATCCGTTGGCTGCAATATCAAGGTACAGGGTGATTTAATGGTTATGGATCCTTCCGGGAAAGAGAAGAAGCATGAGCATAAGGAAGGTGAAGTTGAAGAAGGCCATGTCTGCCCACAACCTGTCTATTACCTGAATCCAAAGGGATGTGAAGTATTCCCGGCTGTCGAAGGTGAAACCACAGAAAAAGCTGAAAAAGATCATGCTTAGTCGAATTTGATCATAATAAAAGCGGCATTCTATCGAGTGCCGCTTTTTTCTTTTATTCACTTTTAACAATGCATCTATCATCCCTGACTGAATGCGATTCAGGCTACATATATTATAATGATGGTGTTGGAGTGTCACCCCCGAATTGCTTGTCCGCCGAAGCTTTAGCAAAGGCGGGATCGGGGCTTGCCCGCCAGTATGTAAAGCGGGATCCAGTGTCGATGATTTTATTCTGGGTTGCGATCCAACCCAAGATATATTTGTGGATTTCGTCCCCGACTTCGAGATTGCTTCGCTTCGCTCGCAACGACACCAACGCTACAACATATTGAAATAGAACATGCCTTGCAGAGAATTAAAATAGATACTAGAAAAGCGGCATTCTTGGGAGGCCGCTATTTTATTTCAAGTATTAATTCTTTCAGGGTATTTGAAGAGGTTTTCCCGCAAGAACATATGCAATAATATTAGCCCCCATTTTGAGTGCGTCCAGGTGCTTCTCCTCAGGATCATTATGAACATCAGGATCTTCCCAACCATCACCCAGGTCACACTCATAGGTGTAAAACAGGACAACCCTTTCATCGATAATTATCGCCAGTCCCTGCGGTGGATTATTGTCATGCTCATGAATTTTCGGTAGTCCATTATCAAAGTTATATACCATGTTGTAAATGGGGTGGGAAAACGGAATTTCCACCAGGTTATTGTCAGGGAACACTTTTTTGATTTCTCTGCGGAATGATTCATCCAAACCGTAATTGTCATCTACATGGATAAACCCACCTCCAAGAAGATATTCACGTAATCTTTCTGCTTCATTCTCGGAAAAGAACAGATTACCGTGTCCCGTCAGGTAGAGATAAGAGGTTGAGAACAATTCCTCATCGAGGATGCTGATTATTTTCTCATTTTTTGCTGTCTTGATACCAAGGTTCTCACTCACGAAAGACTGAAGGTTTACCAGTGATGATGGATCACTATACCAGTCGCCACCACCACTGTATTTAACACGTGTGACCGCGAACTCTTCCGCAGCAGAATTGGAATAGATTAACAGGAACGAAACTACTAGAGAGGATATAAATATCTTCAGGTTCGCAACAATAAAACTATTCTTCATCTTCTTCGATAATAGTATAATCGGTCAGCTCGTATCGTATACCACTCTTATCGAGGAAAATCATTCCGACGTCTTTAGCGTACGCGACCCACGCAGTGTCAACGTAAGTTTGGGTCTGATCACTAGTAGTCCTGATTTTACGGATAAGAGCGGAGGGGAAGCTCCCGGCAGGAACAGTCAACAATGTATCTACCTTTATAACATGCGCAGTTTCAGTTTGGGTTAAACCACCATCGGCATATTCGAATGTTGTCCAGGTTGTTCCCTCGCTGACAGGAAGAGACAAATCACTGGTAGCCGCACTTAGAGAATCTATCTGAACAGTTCTAAGTTGCTGGTAATCCCAGTAACAGATAAAATAAATATTCGAGTTTGTATCACTGTAATGTTCATTAATTTCAGCGCTGTCAGCCCATGTACCTTCATAACTGTTAACAACTAACCAGTCATATACAACGTCACTATAGGTGTATTCCCAGCGATTACCTTCGCCCAGGGGCATATACCTCCTGTCCTCCTTATGAGGATCAGGATCCGGATCAACGGATGACTTCTCTTCGCAACCGGGCAACCACAGGGCAATAGGTAATAACAGGATAATTGCCCAGGTACTAGAACGGGACAGAATGTTTTTTAAGTTCATGTAAAACCTTCGCCAACAGCTCTTTTCTCTCCAAGTAAGGTAAAAACGCGGATTTAAATCCCATGATCAGGATATTTTCCAGGTCTTCGCGTTGAAGACCAAGTTTAGTATGAGCCAGCATCAATTCTTCACTGATGGTTGTATTACTCATCAAGCGGTTGTCTGTGTTGATTGTGACCCTTAAACCAATATCATAATATAACCGCAGAGGATGTTCCTCGATAGAATTTACCGTACCTACATGCAAATTCGATGAGAGACAGCATTCAAGTGGAATCCTGTGATTATTTACATAACTTAACAGGTCACCATCCTCTTTTAACCTAGTTCCATGGCCAATCCTGTGAGCACTGAGGACATGTAATGCCTGTTTAATGGAATTTGGTCCCCAGGCTTCACCGGCATGGACCGTGCAGGGGATATTATTACTCCTGATAAGATAAAAAGCGTCTTTGTGGTCTTTAGCCGGATAATGGTCTTCCTGGCCAGCCAGGTCAAATCCTACAACACCTCTACCTTTATAGGCAACCGTAAGCTCAGCTAGCCTGAGTGATACTAACGGTTCAATCTGGCGAATACCACATACAATCACACCGGTTTTAATTCCTGTTTTTTCTTCGCCTTCTTTCAGACCGCTGAGAACCGCGTCCATAACCTTTGTTAATCCAAGATATTTTTCTTGATGGAGTGCGGGGGAGAAGCGTACCTCAATATACCAGACACCTTCAGCCCAGGCATCTTCACATAGTTCATAGGCGATCCTGGCAATATCTTCTTCATCCTGCATCACTGAAAGGGTAATATCAAATGCTTTCAGGTAATCAGCCAGGTTGTGGACGTCATCCCCGGCCTGGAGTAATTTGCGAAGCTTTTTCTCATCTTTTACAGGAAGTTTAACATTACGTTTTTCTGCAAGCTCCAGTAGTGTTGGAATACGGACTGATCCATCGAGATGGCAGTGCAGGTCAACTTTTGGAAGAGTCTTGATATCTTCCATGGTTAAAGAATTTTGAGTTTTTTCTGTCATATTTCACTTTCTCTATTATTTAATCTTATATAATACAAAAATTGTACCTGTATATTCAATCATAATCTTATGCAGAAAGGATGGCAAGGAATCTAAAAAAGTCGGCGCTGCCACACCGACTTTTGCCCGTACGTGCTTTCTTTCAGGTCAATTCTTTATCATCCAATGAATTTTTCTAAACCTTCAAGGGAACGGTTAAGAGATTTCATGTTCTTCTGGACTTTATCCAATGCTGATCCCATATTTTCAGCATGCTCAGCGTCTTCCATCCTGTTGATCCATATAAAGAGATCCGTAAGTTCCCAATTATCAAACATCAGCCTCACAAAACCCGGTGCATTTGTTAAAACCATTTCACCATTGTTCCATCTAACAAGCACCCTGACTCTTAATAAACTGATCAGGAAAGCTGGATGAAGAAGGGTCATTCCCTTTAAGTCCAGGACAATCCGTTTAGCACCATCAAGTATCTCATTGTTTAGTGCATCTTCGAGCCCTGACCGGTTATCGATGTCTACCAGGAAACCTACCCTCACATATGCAGATGATCCTGATCGATATACCGGATAGTTTTTTACTTTCATTTCCCGCTCTCAGAGAAACCGGCTCTCGAGGTTAAAGTTTAGAAGTATTGATGCCGATAAAATGATATGGGTAAGTGTACCCCAATCACGGACTGAATCATATTTTGCAATGCGCGTGCCTGAAATTTAATGCGATTACTTTTTGAGCGAATAAAGTATCGTAACAAACATATATACATACCGTTACAGCATGTCCATGGAGTGAAGTTCCCTTATTAAAAGCAGTGTTATTTTCTTCATACCTGATACCTATTCGTTACAGATTCAACAGTGTTGATTATAGACCTATAAATTATAACGGCTAAAGACATTCAATTAGGTGTCAATCTTTAGTCATCACTAAAAACCTGTAACCTGAAGTAAAGATTTAAAAATTTCATATAAAGATGTTTTATAGTTTGCTTTAAAAATCTTGAATGAATCTGTCAAGTGAAGCCATTTGTATGCCGATGAGAGGATTACAATCTCTCGGGATATTTAATGACAATCAGCTCTAAAAACGCTTTACAAATAATACAGACTTCAAAAGTTCGCGGTTTACCGGATAAATGGAAGCAAGAACGGGTTGAAGAGCACAATGAAGATCGTGATGATCCGGGTAGCAAAAAACCTGGATTATCCATCAAGCGTGAATGGAATACTTCGTCCGGACCATCACTTTATTACCTGGTGCAGAATCTTGAACGAATTCAGAGTTCTTCTGGTATGGATTCCATAAAACGGGAAGGATATGAAGAGGATAAGGGTAATAACGTGGATACTTATGCGTAATTATCCTTAAAATGAACCACTCAAATTGCGACAAATTCATCCCAGGTTCTGACGTTGTTTTTATCAACAACCTTCAAGACAACAGGTTTATCTTCCGGTTTTTCCTCTTCAATCCTTATAGCTGCCGAAAATCGGTCCAGTACGTTGTCACATGTTGATTCATCTCCAGCAAGGATCTGCGCGAGTTGCTGCCCGGTTTCAACATAATCACCTACCTCTGCACTAATTATAAATCCTGCTGTAGGATCAATATCGTCACTAGTGTTTTTACGGCCCGCGCCAATTTCCACACCGCAAAAACCAATTTCCCTGGCATTTATCTCAGTTATATAACCTGATCGTTCAGCGTTAACCGATATTACATGACCGGGATTAAAAGTATCGTCTGGATTATAGATGTCTGTTCCAATCGATTCTATAAGTTTTGAATCGCCACCATGAACATCTACTGCTTCGAGAAACTTCTTGTATCCTTCACCATTTTTATGTACCTGTTCAATCCGCTTAATCCCTTCTGACGGTGAACCGGTCAAACCTGACATATAAAGCAAAGTTCCACCAAGTGAATAGGTTAATCCCAGCAAGTCTCTGGGAGATGTATCTCCACGCAGTACATTTACACTTTCACGGACTTCAACCCAGTTACCAACAGTTTTTCCAAGTGGTTCGTCCATACTTGTAATTAGCGCTATCGCGTTAATTCCGAATTTATTTGCAACCTTTACCAGCCAGTCGCTCAACTCCAACGCCTCAGACTCTGATTCCATAAACGCGCCTGATCCGCATTTAACATCAAATATTATAGAGTTAATACCTTCGGCGATTTTTTTAGAAAGAATAGAGGAGGTGATAAGTGGCAAAGATCTTACCGTACTGGTTACATCCCGCAAGGCATATATTCTTTTGTCAGCAGGAACTATCTCTTCGGATTGAGCACCGAAAGCAAGGTTGTAATTCTCAGTATAACGTTTAAACTCTTCTACAGAAAGTTGTGTTCGAAAGCCGGGGATACTCTCAAACTTATCCAGCGTCCCTCCTGTAAAACCGAGTCCTCTTCCTGTTATTGTAGGAACGGCAGTACCAGCAGCTGACAGTAATGGTGCAAGTATCAGGGTTATTTTATCACCAACCCCACCTGTACTGTGTTTATCGACAATCGGGATATTGACATCAGAGTGCTCAATCGTTTTGCCTGAGGCAATCATTGCCCTGGTTAACCCGACTGTTTCATCCAGTGTCATGCTCTTAAAATAAATTGCCATTAACCAGGCGCTCATCTGGTAGTCCGGTATATCACCATTCATGTATCCGTGGATAAATTCTTGGATTTCCTCTTCCGTATGTCGTTCACCCATCTGTTTTTTATAAATGTGTTCGTATGGAAGTATCAATTTATTCCTCGAGATTTAGTAATTGGATTCTGAAAGATACGGAAATGAATCTTAAATATGGAAGGTTTTCTAACTGTTCTCGGATTTACGTTTCAGCTGGCGTTTAATCGCATTTGTAAGCATTTTCCGTTGTCCACGAGTCAGTCCGATCCACCTTGCCCTGAGGATAGCAGTCTCCTCATTTGGCCCGGGCCCCAACTTTAAGATCATTAACCTGGCGTCACCAAATGCATTCCAGGGTGCGGTTTCCGATGTTATCCTGTAATGCATGGTCGCGGCAATTCCTTCCAGCGGGGTTAACAGGCGTAATCCTCCTAAAGAGACATCAAGAACTTCAGCCTCATACGCAATATCATCCCTGTCTATTCGAGTAACCTGAACCGGAACTGTGACTGGAATTCTTTTATAATACCTTCTATTAACTTCTTTGGATTTGATCAGCGCCATGGCTCTGTTCTGGCGCTTTTGAGCTTTCCAGGCAAAATACAGAATAACAATAAAAAGGAGGACAACAATGATCGGACCTATGACATCCAGGAGGGTTCCCTTAGGTAATCGAACATAATCGATAATGGGTTCTATTGTTTCGCCCATCAGCAGTAAAGTCCTGTTAATTGAAAATTTGTCAGAATATAGTTATAAATATAGAGATTAAAAACAGGGGATAGCTATTCATGCAAAAGCCTGATTGGATTAGAATAGATCCATCCCCGGTTCTTTCGATGTGCTTCAACTCTCCAGACGCCTTCCTGGAATGAAGCATATTTCAAAGTTTTTCCCTTGACGCTAATTATTTCCTTACCGTTACAAAGTAGCCTGATCTCCGCTTCCAAAGGTGTGTTGACTACAAATTCAACTTTTTTACCCGGATCAATTCTTGCAGCAGGAATAATTATTTTCCCATCAACGATTGCATAAAAACGAAATCCTTTTGCATTACCAACCCGGTTGTTTGATCCGAAATGATTTCCGTTTTGTAACGCAGTATATATTTGCCTGCTTGCCCTGGAAAAATCTTTTCGATCGAGCGGTTCTTCCAGGATCAAATGAGTACGTAAACTCCTGAACTGTACCTTGTAATGAAATACTTTGACATTCAGTAATCCAAAGAAGAGGGGATACTTAAGGGCATGCGCGTCCACACCAACATATCCTACAACTTTTTTAAACCTGTTCAGCCTGTCCCATGTGGCCATGGTTTCGGGATCAGGCCTAGTTAAGCTTTTTAAAGGATGCATAAATCGCATCAACTGGTTCGATTTAGTCAGACCCTCTACCCACTGAGATAACTGGTTCCAGATTTCAATACCTTCTATATCAGCATCCCATGCTGTCCAGGGGTATGGGGGCAGGGTTTTAAATTCGTCCCGTTTCTCGTGTGGATGAGCTATTGCTCCAAAACCACCCAGTTCCTTCACCTGCCTAACATAATCAACTGGATCACTCTGCTCCGGTACACGATCAATATTAAATGCCAGGTAATGATTTTCCCTGTCCTCATCGCCCAGTTCACTTCCAACAAGTACCCATACGGAACTATGCCGTCCTTCTTCGCCGGCGTCTTTCGCCTTAAGATGCGAATGATCGGTAATGATTATCCATTCCAGCCTGTGCCGCGACGCGTACCGTGCAATTTGCGGTACAGTACCGGTACCATCAGAATAGGTGGTATGCATATGCAACGCACCAGTTGACTCATAAAACTTAACGTTTGAATCATCTTTTTTCTGACGACGTTTTTTCATCAAAGTCCAAGTTCCCCGGCGATTCTTACCATCCCGTCTCTCGCCATTAAGAGGAAATCATCCAGTTCGAGCCCGAGTTCAGAACATGCTGCCATCTGATCACGGTTTGCTCCAGCAGCGAATCGCTTCTCTTTGAATCTTTTCTTTAGAAACTTCAGTTCCAGGTTCTCAATCTTTTTTGTCGGGTGCATTAGTGCGCAGGCAACTATAAATCCTGTTGTAGGATCTGCGCAGTAAATAGCCTTATCCATCGTGCTGACCCGATCTTTATGATCTGCATGTGCATGGATTGTATGGATTACTTCTCCAGGAACACCATCAAACTTAGAAAGCATATCTTCAGTCATTCTAGTATGTTTATCGGGCTCGTCTTTAGTGTATTCATAATCCAGGTCATGAAGAAGCCCTGCAAGTCCCCAGGTTTCCGCGTCTTCACCGAATTTCTCAGACATTATACGCATAACAGCTTCTACAGCGTAGACATGCTTACGCAAATTTTTGTTTGGTAAGTGTTGCTTAACCAGTTCCAATGCTCTTTCGCGCTGCATCAGCATATTTATCTCCTACCATTATATATCGCAGTTTCAAGGGAAAGTAATAGTTATTCCTGCCGAAGGGCCGTCTCCTTCCGGGGTAACACCCAGCGAAGGATTGATATCGAAGTCATACAGGTGAGCCTCCACGAATGCGTCAAATGTAGCGAGTAAGGTTACCCCTGCAGCCCACCAGA
This sequence comes from bacterium, assembly GCA_028278125.1. The sequence continues at coordinate 16,550 of JANQEY010000274.1, forward strand.
TCAGGCGGTTACGGTCGTCCCTGTAAAAGTTCGCAATATCTTCATATTCAAGTCTTTGAGCGACGGTCTTTTGTCGTTTCGATTTGTCGAGGTTGTCTTTATAGCGGCCATGTTGAACAACCGCACCATAAATCATCCCTGCGTCAGCGCCGAAATAAGCTACCGCTTTGAACCAGTGTCCTGTATAAGCCTGGCCCCAACCCGGTATCAATAGACTCCTGATGGCAGTCAACGTAGGATTTTTTGATGAAACACCCGGTTTTACAGGAACACTCAAGCCTTCGATGGGTAGTGTATTGACAGAATCAGGTAGTTGACTCACAGACTGGCTGTCAACCAGGGAGTCTGAAATAATATCAGTTTCTAACCTGTCCTGCGAATCCCTGACTGATAAAGAATCATCAGCATTGCTCAAACCGTTTAAAAGAATAATCCCGGGGATAAGGATGAGCAGAAACTTTTTCAGGGAATAAGTGCTAAGCATTCGATTTCAACCAGTACGTCTTTTGGTAAACCAGAAACGGCAACAGTACTCCGGGCTGGTGGATCGCTTTTAAAATATGTCGTGTAAACATCGTTCATTTTTAAGAAATCACCCATGTCCCTGATAAAAACTGTTGTTTTAATGACATTTCCCAGGCTGCTTCCGGCTGCCTCAACAACTTCCTTAAGATTTTCCATTGTCTGCCTGGTCTGGTCCTCAATTGTAGAACCAATTATTTCACCCGTCTCGGGATTGGCCGGTATCTGGCCTGCGGTATAAACAAGTTTACCCTCGAATATTACACCCTGGCTGTAATGTGCTATAGCTCCGGGAGCTTTAGTGGTAGAAACAATCTGCCGCATATGTGTCTCCATTTGTAGAAAATCTGGATGAATTCACCAAACTGAAATCAGAAGGTTTAAATTAGTTTTTTTGAATGGATATGACAAGAACTTTTCTTGATAATCAATTGATGAATTTAAATCCTCTGAAATTTGTTACAACCACAGAATTTCTCAAAATTATAAATAAAAAAGCAGCTTGAGGATATCAGTATTTATTCTCATTATTGGTAGAAACATACCTGTATCTTTTATATATTAAAAATCTAATTAGTATCTATCCTCATCGATCCGTTATCATGCCACTTCGGAGGGATTGTATGCACAGCTCAAATAATCATTTAAACAGTTTCACCGGTGTAAACAAGTGCTGGTTTCCGAAAAAAACTATTACACCATCTTCAATCCTCCTGTTTCTTCTATTAACATTGATCCTGATCAGTGCCTCTACAATGGCACAGGATTCTCCGGTACTGATGATCTCCAAGGAAGATAATGGCTATCGTCTCGATTGGGTACCGCAGCAGGGACAGGATCGCTGGGCAGTTTTACGGTCTTCAGATCCTAAAATGATGAACCCTGATACCCTGGCAATCACCTCTTCATATACATGGTTAGATTATGCGGAAGATATAAATTTTCACGGGCAATGGTTTTACCGTGTTGTACCCTGGATAAATACAGCTCCTCCCAATGACTACGTTGTAATTGAAGATTTTGAAGATGGTGAAGTCGACCTCGAAAGTTATCCCGATGAAGATATAGAACCGAACACTGTCGATGTAGTTGAAGGCGGTTACAGGGATTCGGAATACTGCCTCGGGATGGTGGGTGATTCCTGGAAAATTCAATATCTCGATCCAATCGAGCTTGACCAGTCGGATATCTGGTCTGTTGATCTGTACCTGAGTGTACTCGGCAGAATGCAGATGATCGGAGTTGGAGATGGCGAAGACGAAATGTTTTATGTTATCTGGGGTGAGGATGCACCTAATACCGATCCCTGGATCACAACTTACCAGGGATGGTTTCCTGAAGAGGAATGGGTGACTATTTATCTTCCCGTCGGTGAAGACTGGCATGGAAGGTTTGGATCGAATGGGACAATTGACAGGATATTTTACGTAAACGAGAATGAAGGAATCTGGCCCCGGGGAGAATTGCTCGTAGATAATCTCAGAAATGTCACAAACGCAATGCCGCTTAATCCCACCAGCGCTTTCCGCTGGACATGGGGCAATGAAGTAGCAGGTGATTCTATTGAGGTAGTCTTTAATAATCTTACCATAGACGGTGATAGCGGAGACCTTGACTTTTTCTGGAGTTTCGGTGACGGGAACACATCCCAGGAAGAACATCCCACTCACCGTTATCCAAGAGGTGGAAGGTGGCCTGTAACACTACGGACAGTTGACAGCCAGCGTAACTGGGACATCTATACAGCTGCAGTTGTAGACAGCCCTTTGACACTCCAGTCAGACTTCACTATAAGTTGCGTTGGTGATATTATTCTTGCCCGTGGTTATAGTGCAGAAGATGGACTAATTGATACATATGGCGTCGATTACCTCTTTGAACAGGTAGAGCCATACATTTCCGCGGCTGATATTGCAATCTGTAACCTTGAAAGCCCACAAACTGACGCCGAAACAGTACATCCAACCAAAACTATCTGGTTTAAAGGCAGGGAAGAAGATACTATCGGTATTGCCAATGCTGGATTCGATTACGCTTCAGTAGCCAATAACCATATTATTGATTACATGGTTGAAGGGATGCATGACACTCAGAATATCCTTGAAGATATAGGAGTATTATGGGGTGGTGCCGGAGATAATGATATCGAAGCCCGGATGCCGACATATCTGTCAAATGGTGGGAAAAGCCTGGCTGTAATTTCCATGTGTAACAGAACAGGGCATTACAACAATTACCAGCCATTTCTTGATTCCGGGAGAAATAGACCCGGTTTCGCATTGTGGAACCGTAGCGCTATTGAAGCTACAGTCCCTGCAGCACGCGAGAACGCCGACCTGGTAATGACTTATGTCCATTGCGGCAGCGAATATTCCCGTTTCCCCATGGATGGTGACAAACTTGGACACTACCTGGTCGATGAAGTTGAGCAAGACGACGATTACGTTACATTCGAACTTCACCCTGATTCAGGTGAAGTAGCCCTAAGGCATTATGCGATAGATATGGGAGCAGATCTCGTTGTCTGTCACCATCCACATGTTATACAGGGTGTGGAAGTCTATAACGGGAAACTGATTGTCCATTCACTTGGCAACTTCATCTTCGACCTTTCGATGAATGAAACGATGCCAACTATGATTGCTGAGATGCATGTGGGAGCTGACAGCGTAGACGGAGCGATTATCAGACCGGGTTGGATAGAAGAGTGGATCCCGACTGTAATAAACGGAGGATTCGCACATGCGGTTCTGGACTATTTGAGTCATTATTCACTGCTGTTGAACACTCACCTTGTCAGGTTACCCGGTGAAGATATAGCCCATGTCATGTGGGATCAGAATTACCCACGTGGCAGCCAGGTATTTAACGAAACGCACTCGATGTCTTACGTGACTGACACAGAATACAGAACAAGACCGATCAAGTTGACGGATGAAGGTGGACATGTAGCAAGGATTGAAGCTCTTCCCAACGGTGGGGGAGATGTGGAAATCAGGTATGGACGGGACATTCTGCTCTGGGCTAATATGGAAGATGAGGGGGCACAACCCTGGAACTTAAATTCAGATTTTGAATATTATGACACAGAACACGTGTACGAGGGTGAACGTAGTGTCAAACTTAACGTTCCGGACAATGCCGGAGATAATTACGTCACCCTGTTTGAGCGTCGTGTCAGGATATATCCTGAAAATGACCACAGCTTCCTCGGATGGATGTACACAACAAATGCTAATAATGCTGAATTCCAGGTAAGGTTTTACCAGGATAGAGGTGATGGAAATTTCAACCTGCAAGCGATTCCTGCAAGCTTATCAGGTGATAATGACTGGACGCCTGTTTATGCTGATTTCGACAGCCTGGAATGGTTTAACAGGTATATTAATATCCGCTTGAGTGAATACCCGGCAGATGAAGACTGGGCGGAAGCATGGTATGATGATATGTCCTTTATCTGGTGGGAGGGCTGGCAAACCGTAGACCTTCAGGATGGAGTTGATGTTCCCTTCCCAAGTGGATACAGGTTCGCACAGATCAGAACTACAGCTGAGAGTGAATCTGTTGACATTGAATGGACCAACGAATGGCCGGATGTTCCCGATCTCTGGCCTGGAGTAGTTGACGAGAACTTTGTAGCGCAATAGTATAGCTATAAATAACAATCAAATACCCTGATTCTGTATTGTCAGGGTATTTTTATTTTCGGCGCACTGCCATACAGGCATGCCGAGAGCTGCCATAATGACAGCATTTCCTGTAATATTCTGTAGCTCTTACCTGGTTCAGCTCCAAAACTAACTTTTCATTTTAATCTTATATGTTGATATTTTATGAATTATGACTTTTGGCACAGCCGTTGCTAAAGTATAGGTAAGAAGTCAAAAGGTAGTTGGAAACATTGAATACAATTATTCTTTTAATTAATAGGAGGTATATCGTGACTTTAGTAAGATGGAAACCACAACGCAATTTACATTCGATGCAGAAAAACTGGCATAGTATGATGAATGACTTTTTCAACAGCAATTATGATGATGAGTTCATAAACACGGTCTGGGTACCGCGTGTCGACATCACTGAAAATGAATCAGGTTACCAGGTCCATGCCGATCTTCCCGGAATGAGCAGAGAGGATGTTCAGATTACACTTGATGACGGTGTTCTCACAATCAACGGTGAAAGAAAAAGTTCTTTTGAAGACAAGAGTGAATCCTGCCATCTCAGTGAGAGGGTACATGGCAAATTCAGTCGCAGCTTTACTTTGAGAAATACAATCGATACCGGTAAAATTGATGCAGAATTTAACAATGGCGTATTAACAGTAAGTCTCCCTAAAATGGAAGAAGCAAAACCACGTAAGATTGAAATTAAAGCCCACTAAAAATGAATTAAACATTAAACCAATAAGAAATAAGAGCCTGTCAATGACAGGCTCTTTCTTTTATATAATAGGAATAGCTGGAAATTGATTGATAATTTTTGACTTTTTATGCTTTCTACGCAGAATTAGGATTTCTAAACCCTGATATTTATATTAGATTAACGGTTTATTTTATGAACTTCCTGTTGCTAAGGATAATTTCTGATCATGTACAACCTCATGTTTTGCAGCCCGGCACCATGTGAGCTGGGAAAGATAGCTTCATCAATCGCAGCCACTATGGCCCCCGGTTACTGGGATATTTCTTACAGGAGCCTGGGACAGAAAAAGACACTCCAGGTGCATGATTATAATTATCTCTATTCTGATTATAACCTCGACTTTTCGAATATCAGCGAATTTACCGCCCATGAAACGGAGTCCATCAAGTTTCACGTTGTGATCAGTATCAGCCCCCCTGATTCAGATTATGTACCTACGTTTTCCGGCATGCCTGTTCATATTCACTGGTCTCTCGATGACAAACTAGCCGGATTTGAAGATAAAACATCTTTTAAAAAGTTATACAGTGACCTGTTTTCTCGTGTCAACAAGCTTTTCCAGGAAGGAATGCTTGATGCCGTTGCCCAGGTACGAGCATCATTTGGCGCCCTGATTGACAATTTAACCGACGGTGTGATGGCTCATGATACAAAACGAAAAATATTTGTCTTTAACCAAGCCGCTGAACTGATAACCGGGTACCGTGCCAGTGATGTGATGGGAAGGGATTGCCATATTGTTTTCCCAGGCAGGTTCTGTGGAGGAGAATGTTCATTTTGCGCAAACGAATCGGGATTTACGCACCACAATGACAGGATCCGTTACTCGACATCGTTCACCCGACATGATGGTAATACGCGTGACCTGGAGATGTCAGTCGTCTCCCTGAATAATCCGGAGAGCAGGCTAGTTGGTGGCCTGGTGATATTCAGAGATACTACCGAGATAAATACTCTGCGAAGAACTATTAACGAGAAAAGGGGATTTCACGGAATAATCGGACGGCATCCTTCGATGCAAAAAGTTTTCGATTCGATAACTGAATTATCAAATCTTGATGTTCCCATCTTAATCCAGGGTGAAAGTGGTACAGGGAAAGAAATGGTTGCCAAGGCTCTTCACCTGTCCAGTTCACGAAGTGAACAACCATTTGTCCCTGTAAATTGTGGCGCGTTGCCTGAAGGAACCCTGGAGAGTGAACTGTTCGGACATGTACGAGGTGCTTTTACCGGTGCGATCCGTGACAGGAAAGGCAGGTTTGAGCTAGCAGATAATGGAATCCTCTTTCTTGATGAAATTGGAGAGATCTCGCCAAATATGCAGATAAAGCTTCTCCGGGTAATCCAGGATAACAGCTTCGTCCAGGTTGGCGGAGAAAAAACAATCGAAGTAAACGTTCGGCTTATCTGTGCTTCAAACAGGGATTTGAAGAAAGCAACAATGCAGGGAAAATTCAGGGAGGATCTTTATTATCGGCTGGCTGTTGTCCCGATCTTTATGCCTCCCCTGCGCGAGAGAAAAAGCGATATTCCCCTGCTGGTTGATTTTTACCTTGAACAATTCTCCGGTGAAATGGGATCACCGAAGCTTAGTGTTGATAAGGATGCGATGAGTATTCTGCTGGAACACCCCTGGCCGGGTAATGTTCGTGAACTGCGTAATGCTGTTCAATACGCGATTATTAAAAGCCGCAATTCCCTGATCCTTCCGCACCATCTGCCTCCGGAAATCCGAGATCAATACGGTGGCAATAGACTTGAAAAAACATTACATTCCGGCCGACCAAAGAAGCTGACTTACGAACTTGCGGTCGAAACTTTGTCACGATTTGACAACAACAAGGCAAAAGCAGCCCGTCATCTCGGCGTAAGCCGAACCACCCTTTATCGCACACTTAACGGCGAACTTTAAAAAACGATTATTGTACAAGAGTACAATAGTGTAACATTATTAATAACTGTACACATCAATTTCACACCAACAGCAATCTTTTCTAGTCATATATGCTGCAATATCACGCTCTTATAATATCTGCGCGACATTAATAAAAATACAATAAGTGTATCGATATACTCATTCTTTGTTTTCATTCCTGTCTTATTTAGAAAACTGAATTTGGTTCGAAATGGATGGAAGATATTTAAGCGAACTGATCATTTTATCTAAACCTAAAATATTGATAATATGTCACATTAAAATAAAATGTCAGCATTTCACCTTCTATTTCAACAACTATTACCACCATCAAACAATCGATTACAACTCATAATCTCATTTTGGCATGGCATCTGCTTTTGGTCATGTGTCACATAACTAATGTGGAAGTATTTATGTCAAAACTGTATAACGAACACATCCTGGAACTTCTTCGTTTATCACGCGAGATGATGGTGCTGGCGGATGTCGGTGACCGTGATCGCCAGGATTCAAGTTGTGGAGTGTTATATGGGACTTTGCGCGATGCAGCCTACAAACTCCGCAGCGAAGCTGAAAAGGAAAGATCCCTCCACATGGAAATGGGGCTTTGGGATGTAGATGAAAGCCAGGCAGAACCTGGGATTTCAGATAATTGATGAACATGGAGGCCTTAGATGGCTTACGAAACCAAGATCAACAACACCACAATCAACCTGGTAAAGGGGGATATAACTGATCTCGAGACCGAAGCATTTGTATTTTATGCACAGGATAATCTCGAGCTCAATTCCGGGTTCGGAAACGCTATTTCGACCAGGGGCGGTCCCTCAGTAAAAGAAGAGCTTCAGCAGATCGGTTCTGTAGCTAGTAATGAAGCTGTTGTGTCAGCTGCTGGAAACCTTAAGGCTGAATACATAATTCACGCTAACGGGCCAAAATTCCAGGAAGTGAACACTGAAGAGAAACTCAAAACAACCATGATAAACACTCTTAAAACGGCTGCGGATAAAGGGTTGAAAAAAATAGCATTCCCGGGGATGGGGACAGGATTTTACGGAATCCCAAAACCGGTCGCAGCAAAGATCATGCGTGATTCATTAAATGAGTTCTTCGGTTCAAACTCATCCATCGAAGAAGTAACTCTCTGCCTCCTGGAAAACAGGGAGCTTTCAGTCTTCGAAGCTGAATTCAAATCTTGATAAAGAATGGATATTGATATGCACGGACATCTTCATACATCAGTTCTGGCAGCCCATTACACATTAATTGTAATGGCGATAGTCTATACTATCCGGATAATCTGGTTTACCCGTTTTAAGGCGGGAAAAGAGAGACAAGCCCCTACCGGGACTCCAGGGAGAACGGATTCTTCCAAGGGTTCGACCTATTCCCTGATGGCGATTGCCATGCCATGGTCAATGGAAAGCTCACGTAAGCAGCCATTGATCTATGTACAGTTTATTATCTTCCATCTTGGTGTTGTGGCAGCAATTCTGCAAACATTTACGCTTCCGTTTGCTTCATCTCTGCATACACATCCTGTAGGTGGATTAGTATTCCAGATATCAATCGGCGCTGCATTTTTTGTCGCCCTGATCAGGATTATCCGCAGGATCGGATCCAAATATCTTCGGGCAATCAGCACACCGGACGATCATTTTTCTTTGATAATATTGACAGTCTGGTTTTTCTTCGGCTGGATGTCAGGTAATTACCCGCTTGATACAACAACAATATTATTTGGAATGAGTGGAAATACCGCCATGTTGGCTTTTTTCTGGATGACAGCATTTTTCCTGATCTATGTGCCATTCAGTAAAATTTCCCACTACCTGTACTATCCCTTTACCAGGCATTACCTCGGGAAGACGATGGGTAGAAGAGGTGTTTATCCGATAGTCAGGAAACCCTAGATAGATTTTCCTGGGTATTTATATCAGAACAGAGACATATTCGCACGGAGTATAAGATGGCAAAGTCCAGGTCACATAAAGCGCAAAAAACACTTGATAGAATTTCGCAGAAGCTGAACCGCCAGATGGTTGGTTCGCTGGTAGCCTGCGTTCATTGCGGAAACTGTACAGATTCATGCCACTATGTGTTGGCTAATCCGGGTGATCCCACGTACGCACCAGCATGGAAAGCTGACAGGCTGAGGAAAATATTTAAACGTCACCATGACTGGACAGGTAGGATTTTCCCCTGGTGGGTTGGCGCCAAGAGTATCTATTCAGACGAAGAGCTGGAAGAGTTGAAGGACATAGTCTTCGGAAAATGCACCAACTGCCGCCGATGCACGATAAACTGTCCCATGGGTGTCGATTTCGCGACCTTCAACCGCATGACACGTGGTGCTCTTGTATCAGTAGGTATCATGCCTGAAGGAGTTGCGGTTGTTAGCAAAGACCAGTGGGAAATCGGCAACCAGATGGGTGTCTTGAAAGAGGATTACCTCGATACGGTTGAGTGGATGGAAGAGACAATGCAGGATGAACTCGAAAATCCTGACGCCAAGATTCCCATAGATAAAGAAGACACCGATGTTGTTTATACAATCAATCCCCGTGAGATAAAGTACGATCCACGAACAATCTCGGACGCCGGGAAAATATTTCATGTAGCTGGTGCTAACTGGACAATGCCCAGTGAAGGCTGGGACATGACCAATTTTGGTCTTTTCTCAGGTGATGATGACCTCGGTGGTACGGTTGCACAGAGAGTTTACGATAAAATGACTGAACTCAAGGGTAAAAAACTGGTTATCTCAGAGTGTGGTCACGGGTATCGTTCTACTCGTTGTGAGGGACAGAACTGGGCTGGACTGGACGTTAATTTCACCATGGAAAGTTCAGTAATCACAATGCTTGACTATATCAATGAAGGTAAGATTGAAGTTGATCCCGCTAAGAATGAAGGAACATTTACCTATCACGATTCATGTAATTTTGCGCGCAGTTGTGGATTATTCGAAGAACCGCGCGATCTCCTGAAACTGGTTGTTAATGATTTCCGTGAAATGTATCCCAATCGTTCGGAAAATTATTGCTGTACCGGTGGCGGCGGTGCCATGTCTATGGGTGAATACACTCCCCAGCGACTCAAATCAGCCAAGATTAAAGCCGATCAATTAAAAGCTACTGGGGCAACGCATGTCGTGACATCCTGTCATAACTGTGTAGACGGTTTAACCGATCTCATAAAACATTATGACCTGGGGATGAAGGTAACCCAGTTAGTAAACCTGGTTGCTGACTCACTTGTCGTTCCCGAGAAACCGGTTGTTGAAGTACCCGTTGAAGTTCCGGCTGAAGTACCTGAAGAAGCCCTTGTATTCACAGGTAAGAAGATCCTTGTTGTCGATGATGAACCAGATATCAGGTTGTTCTATGGTTCGGTACTCGAAGATAACGGCGCAACCATTATAGAAGCAGCAGATGGTGAAGAAGCTATAAAGCTGGCTAAAGCCGAAACACCTGACCTTGTAACACTTGATCTTTCCATGCCGGGAATGAATGGTGGCCACGTATTTGAAGCTCTGAGAACTGCTGACGAGACTAAAGACTTGAAGGTTTGTATCATCACGGGCAGACCTGAGATGCGTAAACTGATTTATGACAGGGAATTCAAGAAACCAGAGGGTTACCTGGATAAACCGGTAGACGAGGAGAAATTAATACTTAATGTCAGAAAGATATTGGAATTAGCCTGATTTGGTTAGACATTAACTTTGACTATCATTCTTAATTTCTGGATGCATTATGTCTTTACCGTTTGATCAATTATTCAAATCGATGCCCTGCTATCTGAGTGTGCAGGATAAAGATTTGAAAGTCCTTGAAGGGAATGACCTGTTCCGGAAAGATTTTGGCGACTATGAAGGTCGATATTGTTACCAGCTCTATAAAAATCGTCCCGACAGATGCCATGTTTGCCCGGTAGAGATGACCTTCAAGGACGGTCAACAACATTGCAGCGAGGAAATATTAACCAAACAGGATGGATCACAGGTATCTGTTATTGTTTATACTACTCCAATTAAGGATGACAATGGTGAAATAATAGCCGTAATGGAGATGCATACTGATATTACGGACGTTAAAAACCTTCAGAAACGATATGAGGAAAGCCAGGAGAGGTACCGGATGCTGTTTGAAGAGGTACCTTGCTTCATCTCAATCCAGGACGAAGACCTCAATATTGTTGACGCTAACCGGCTACACCGTGAAACTTTTGGTAACGGTCTAGGTCGTAAATGTTACGAAGTGTATAAACATCGTAGTGAAGCCTGCATCCCATGCACAGTAATGGACACCTTTCGAGACGGTCAGGTTCACGTTCATGAGGAAGTTGTTGCGAAAAACGACGGTACAACCATGAATGTTCTTGTCTACACGACTCCAATACGAGACATGTATGGCAAAGTAGTTAATGTTATCGAGATGAGTACTGATATATCACAAATCCGTCAGCTCCAATCCCAGTTAACTTCAATTGGTTTACTTATCAGTACAATCTCGCATGGTATAAAGGGTGTTCTAAACGGTCTGGACGGTGGTATTTACCTCGTAAACCAGGGTCTCAGAAAAGATAACCAGGAAAGAGTGGAGAAGGGTTGGGATATAGTTCTCAGGAATGTCGGCCGTGTTCGCAGTATGGTCCTTGATATTCTTTATTACGCGAAAGATCGTGAACCCAACTGGGATGATATTCCGGCCATAGTGCTAAGTGAGGATGTGTTTAACTTGATCAAAGATAAGGCCTATGATCTTGGGATTGAGTTCGAAAAAGACTTGGATGAAAATGCCGGGATTTTTGAAGCTGACGAAGCAGCTATCAGGTCATTACTGGTGAACCTGATGGAAAACTCACTTGATGCCTGCAGGGTTGATAATAAGAAGGAACACCATAAAGTATCATTTGCCATGGAAGGTACTCCTGATCACATAGTATTTAAGGTAAATGATAACGGTATTGGGATGGACCAGGAATCTCGTGAAAAGGCATTTTCATTATTCTTTTCCTCAAAAGGTGTTGAAGGCACGGGACTTGGCCTGTTCATATCCAATAAAATCGCAAAGTCACATGGAGGAGAAATTATACTTGACTCTGAAATGGGAAAGGGGACACATTTCGAAGTAAGGATTCCACGTAAAAAAACAATCGTAAAAATAGAAGAACCGGAATGGTTTGGTCAGGAAAGACGCAGGGAACGTGTATAGAGGAGGGGTGAAGGATGTCTGATCAGAAAACTATTTTAATCATCGATGATGAACAGGATACTTTAACGTATTTTTCCAGCTTGCTGGAAGATCAGGGATATAAAACTGTCCTCGCGAAGGATGGTGAAGAGGGTATTAAGAAAGTAGAAGAGGGTATTCCAGATTTAATAACTCTTGATGTAACAATGCCTGAAATGTCAGGACTGAAATTCTATAGAACAATGAAAGAGAATGACAGTTTTAAATCCATTCCGATCATAATAATAACTGGTGTATCGAAAGATTTTGAAGGTTTTATTTCAACAAGAAAACAAGTTCCACCTCCTGAGGGTTATATCTCAAAACCGATTGAACAGGATAAACTATTAGAGATGATTCAAGACCTGATCTAAATATCTTTAAATAATAGTATTAATAAAGCATTAGGGAGCAACGTCCTTAATGCTTTTATTATTTCATTATATTGATTTTAAATAATTGGCCTACCACTATTCACCTGAAATTGGTTGTTTACACATACCAAATCCCATCCTACATTTAGTATCAAGAATATTAAGAAACTTTGACGGGAAAAATATCATGGTACTACTAAATATCAGCCAACAATCAAGATCGCCCGTATACCGTCAGATAATTGATGGAATCATAAGCATGATTGACCAGGGATCCTTGGAACCTGAAACAATACTGCCATCATCCCGGAACATGGCCAAATCCCTTGGAATAAACAGGTCAACTGTCTTCAGGGCGTATCAGGAACTTCTTGCACTGGGTTACATAGAAAGCACCCCTGGTTCATATACCAAGATTAGGGATCGGATAAGGATTATCGATAAATATGAGGACAAGAAACCGGGTTCATTGTCGTGGGAAAGTCGTTCGAATGAACCGAGCAGGGACGTTTACAGTGCATATCTGTCAATGTCTCCTGAAAAACCGTTTAATAATGACATAGAAGGTTTTATAGATCTTTCACCGCTGGACCTGGATAAACGCCTGTTTCCTGTTGATGAGTTCCGAAAGAGTATGAATACGGTTATGGTAAACAAGGGGGAAGAGATTTTACGCTATGGTGAAAGAGCCGGTTATGAACCTCTTCGTGAAAGTATCGCCAGGAGAATGCAGCTTCACGGCATTTCAGTTGATAAAGATGAAATCCTGATCACAAACGGCGCCCAGCAGGCGATTGATTTTATCCTCAGGGTGTACACAAAACCCGGTTCATCAATTGCGATTGAAGCCCCTACCTACGCTAATGTTATTCCGCTGATGAAATATTTCCAAGTTAATATTATCTCAATTCCCATGAAGAATGATGGAATGGACCTGAACATCCTTGAGAAGAAACTAAGAGAAGACAGGCCCTCATTTGTCTATACCATTCCGAATTTTCAGAATCCTACCGGTATCACTACCAGCCAGGTACATCGCGAAAAACTCTTGTCACTATGTGAAAAATACGAAACTCCGCTTATCGAGGACGGTTTTGAAGAAGAGATGAAATATTCCGGTAAGAGTGTATTACCGATAAAGTCGATGGATCATGGAAGGTACGTTCTTTACCTGGGAACATTTTCCAAGGTTCTGTTTCCCGGTGTCAGGGTAGGGTGGATAGCCGCGGAGAGGGAATGTATCGATAGAATGACAGCTTTAAAACGGTATACAGACCTTTCCAGCAGCAATGTTGTCCAGGCAGCACTCGATAATTTCTGCAGGAAAGGCCACTATGACCTGCATATCAAAAGAATGCACAGGGTATTCAGAAAACGTATGCAGACTGCCCTGCGTGCATTGGATAATTATATGCCGGAAGGAATAAAATGGACAAAACCGGATGGTGGCTATACGATCTGGATTACACTTAAAAAAGCCCTGAAGGATAGCAACCTGCTGTTTGATGTTTTGAAAAAGAACAAGGTCGGCGTATCACCGGGTAATTTTTATTTCCATGGTAGTAACCCGGGTAAATATTTCAGGATATGTATCGCCAGTATCGGTGAACCGGACATAGAAGAGGGAATTCATCGCCTGGGTAACGCCCTGAAAATGCTTAGATAACTTGGAAATAATCTCCCGATCAGGATTAATCGACTAATACAGGTGATAATATGAGTAGCATATCTCCAGCTTGTTCAAGCCGGGTAACTCATTTAGAGGGATATTCCCGCATGATAAAAAAGTCAAAAATTGTATCTCTGCTGGCATTGAAAGATAGGATAACCTATGGACCGGTAAATTCGAGAAGACTGGGAAAATCCCTGGGTATAAACCTGTTTTTATCAAACAGGAAAATCTGTTCATTCAACTGCCTCTATTGCCAGTATGGTATTACACTGCCCGACAGCTTTAAATTGATGAATGAAAATATCTACCCATCTGCAACTGAAGTAACAAATGCTGTTGAAAAGGCACTCAAAAAGCTCGATCCAAAACCTGATTATATCACTTTTTCCGGCAATGGTGAACCGTCCATGCATCCGGATTTTCCTGCGATTGTTGATGCTGTAAACGCAGCTCGCAACAGGGTATCACCCGGATCAAAAACAGCTATTCTCTCCAATTCATCATTGTTGGAAGATAAACGGAAGTGGGAAGCTATTTCTAAACTTGATGAAAAAATCATGAAACTTGACGCTGGCTCAGAGGCAGCTTTTCAACGATATAATCTTCCCTGTTATAACATGAAACTTGATGATATAGTAGAAAATCTCAGGCGCATTCCCGGCGTCACAATACAATCACTCTTCTCAGGAGGAGAAGCGGGTAACAGCAGCAGCCGTGAAGTCGGAATGTGGGTACGACGAATAAAATACATTAATCCGAAACATGTACAGATTTATACTTTAGCTCGGGGATATCCTTCAAAAAAAATCCAGCCGTTAAGTAAAGAAGAGCTTCTAAACATCAAAATTTTACTCGATTCAGAGAATATCTCTTCCACGGTCTATTAGAAGCACTATCAATATAGACAGTTTTCTTCAAGTTTTAGTCTTGATTCCAGTCATAGAATCAAGGAATGAGTGTATATTTTCATCTAAAATGTGATCAGCCTCATATTATCGGTCCAATACTTGCCTTAATTTCCGCACCAATTATATATTCAATTGGAAGTAAAAATTATAGAAATCTTTTATCCTATAGCATAATTTAGAATAACACGTGGATACCATGAAAGAAGAGAACCAGGCAACAGATACAAAAGTATCAATTGAGGATAACTTTATCCTCGATTTTGTTGGCGTTGGATCAGCAAAAGCTGGAACAACCTGGGTTGCGAGAATCCTCGAAGAACATCCCAAGACCTGTATCGGTAAGGGTAAAGAGCTGATGTATTTTGTTGAAAAACAGCTCCCGTTTATGCAGAAAATGACAGGAGAAGGGGATAAAAAAGCCGCAAAATCAAAAGATCAGATAATCCCGGGGACATTACGAAAAGCTGCTGAGATTGAAAAGGATTTAAACTGGCTGAAAGCGCAATTTACACACAGGGAACCCGGTCAGTTGCTTGGTGAAATCACTCCCAACTACCTTAACGATCCTTCAACGCCCCGTTTAATTTCTGAACATAATCCGAATGCTAAAATTTTGTTTAACTTCCGGAATCCAGTAGATGCATTGTATTCCATGTACTACCATTTTAACCGGTTTCTTCCTGTTCCGGGAACATTTGATGATGCCCTGGAAAAAATGCCTGAAATGAAGGAATATTTCCATTTCGGTGAACATGTTGAAAAATACCTCGCATATTTCCCAAAGGAACAGATGCATTTCATTTTCATGGATGATGTAAAAGCAGATAACAATAAAGTATATGAAGAATTGTGCGAATTCCTGGGAGTCGAACCTGTTGAAAATTCCATGGTCAACGCTCGTGTAAATCCAAGTAAAGCAGTACAGTCAAAGTTTCTCAGGAACACGGTTTATGGAGTATCAGTGCTGCTTGGAAGAGGAGATAAGGTACGCAACCTTCGTGATAAATTGAAAAAGGGTATAGTTGGTAAAGCATGGAATAAAGTGAAAAAAGCAAATCTTAAAACCGAAACCTATGATAAAATGAATCCTGAGACGCGCAAGGAACTGATTGAGTATTACCAGCCTTTCAATAAAAAACTGTCGTCAATAACCGGTCGGGATTTAAGCAACTGGGATTCTTGAAATTACTTACTGATATTGTTTTACATATTATAGGATTTATGGAATCACATAAATCCTATTTCATTTTACACTATGCTGTATCTATCTAAATTGCCTCTGAAATATTAAATATCTGAATAATAAATTATTGCATCAGTTCTAACATACAGATAGTTTGAACAATTCATCCAAACAGGAGGAATCATGAAATACACATATTTAGGTCGTACCGGGCTGAAAGTGAGCAGAATTTGCCTTGGCACAATGAACTTCGGTCACTGGACAACTGAAGAAGACAGCCAGGCTATAATGAATTACGCCATCGATAAAGGTGTCAACTTTTTCGATACGGCCAATGTTTACGGTGGAAGCAAAGGGAGAGGTACTACTGAAGAATATATCGGACGATGGCTGAAACAGAATCCAGACAAACGGGATGATTTAGTCCTGGCCACAAAGGTGTATGGTCCCATGTCGGAAAATGGTATCAATGATCGTTACCTGTCAGCATACCATATCCGCCAGGCATGCGAAGATAGCCTCAAACGTCTCCAGACCGATCGAATTGACCTATACCAGATGCACCATGTAGACAGAAACACTCCCTGGGAGGAGATCTGGCAGGCTATGGAGCAACTAATTCGTGAGGGTAAGGTATTATATGTTGGAACCAGCAATTTTGCCGGTTGGCATATTGTCCAGGGGAACGAAATCGCGAAGTCGCGAAACAGCTATGGGATAGTATCCGAACAAAGCCTTTATCACCTGGAGAATCGTGCTATTGAAGCTGAGTTGATACCGGCATGCGTGGAGTATGGTGTAGGCATAATTCCCTGGAGTCCGCTGGGAGGTGGATTATTGGGGGGAGTCCTTAAAAAGCTGGAAGAGGGCAGAAGAGCTGCTGATGCTATCCTGAAAAGGGTAGAAAAACATCGTCCCAGGCTGGAACAATATGAAAATTTGTGCGATGAAATTGGAGAACATCCTTCGAAGGTGGCACTGGCGTGGTTACTGGCAAATCCGGCTGTAACCGCACCTATTGTTGGGCCAAGAACACTTGAACAATTTGAACAGAATATTGAGGCAGTGGAAGTAGATCTTTCGGACGACACACTCAAAAAACTCGATGATACCTGGCCAGGACCCGGTGGTCCGGCGCCAGAATGTTACGCATGGTAAAAAAATCATATAAGTAAACACACTACTTTTAGGAAAGGGGAGGAGTAAAATGGAAGCACTCAGCATTTTGGGTAGTTTCTTCATCGGCGTTGGTCTGTTGCTGGCTAGCGTTGCATTTTTATGGTGGGTTTCCATCTATGATAAAATCCATTCAGACAAGTAGTTCTACTAGATGTTAATTTGAATCTACAAGTCAAGATTAGAGGAAAAAAAGGGATTCAAGATTAATTCTTAAGTCCCTGTTTCTGTTTTACTCGCTGTTGTAATTGATTTCATCAGATTTTATCTGGATGTATAAGATGAATACAATATTGTATTGCAAATTAAACTGTTTTATAAATATATTTTGCGTTAATTATCAATATAGGAGGATTCAATTTGACTTTGATCCTGGTCGTCCATTATGTAATAAGTGCTATAAAGCCTGGAGCAAGTACAAGAATATCGATTATGAAGAAAATTTTGTGTCACGACTGCAGGGTTGAAGCAGGTACATCTGTTGCTAAACCATTATGCTATGAATGTTGGCAAAAATGAATAACCATTATAGTAATATAGATGTAGACCAAATGTATTAATCAGAACATAGGACTTAGATGCAACGCCTATAGTTTCTTCTTATACTAAACAACAAATAATAAAATCATCTACATTCTCTGGAAAAAATACATCAACATTAAGAGTATTTTTGATGGAACATAATTTGTTCTTGGAATGTATTTCATTTATATTGAGACCTTTACTTATTAGAATGGGATGAAACTGATGCCCATTCAAGGCGTATTAATAGAGAGGAACATGAATACACCTGAACAAATAATTGAATCTGAAGAACATCCAACGTCCCAGGGCTTTGAAACATCGTATTTTCAAGCGACTGTGTTCTTTCCACATTTTCAAGTTTCAAGTAAACATGTTTATCGTTTGTTGCCCGAATCATGGTTAGAGATATTTGATGATAATCCAGTGATGCAACCTTCTTTTGATAAGATGCCGAGGGATATTCCTATCTTAAGCCTTAGTAGCCAATCAAATGAATGGCGGTGTAATATTTCACCAGCGCGAGCTGATATTTTCTGGGCAAGGCAAGACTATAATTCACCTCCTATTGATATGAAAGAATTTTTTGACCGATCAATTGTACTTCATAATGAGTTAATTGAAAAACTTAATCTATCAGTAGGAAGATTAGCAGCAGTAGTACATCGATTCTTTAAGACAAAGATTCCAGGTTTATTAATCGCAGAGCAATTTTGTAAAAAAGAACTTATTGAAGCTGAGGAAGGACAACCTCAAAACAGTGTTCCACTTAACCGACCAGAAAGCTTTGAGCTTAGTGCGCATAAACGTTTCAACTTCTATGATGATCTTAATGTTAATTCGTGGATAAGAAACAAAACAGGTATCATATCCCCAACTCAAGAAACCATTATTCTTGTCGAGCAGGATCTTAATTCACTTTCTGAAGAATTAGCCAAAAGAAATTTTAGTAATCAAGATATTGAAAAGTTCTTTACGGAGATTATTGACGCTTTTGATCAGATCTTAACCTTGTACTATCCAGATAGGGTGCAATCATGACATCAACCTGTCAGGAGAATATAACTACAACTAAAGGATCGGTTGAAACTGAAACGCAAGCACCAACAATTACTCCTCAATTTAAATATAATAAGATATATAACAGAGAAAATGAATCCTTTCCCCAGATTTTATCACCATCAAAGTTAAGATCTTACAAAGCCTATTACCCTTTTACGGAAGATGTTTCCCCTCATGCGACAGAAGAACCTTTAATCAGGGATGAAACAAAAGAAAAGAATTATGCTGTGGTTGGTTACAGAGAATTAGAAGGTTTAGTTTTTCAGTTTATAGGTTTCCTTGAAGAAAATTCTTCTTTTAAATCTCCGACTACAAAAATGGATTGGCTTTCTTCTTCACCCATAGCTGTTGATGCTATCCCGTTTCAAGGAGAAGCCTGTTTAGCTACTCTAAATAGTTTATACATTGGGAATAATTATCTTGCAAAAGCTTATTCAGAAGTTATTGAGGAAATAAAATATGGCAATTTGCCCAGAAAAATCATTGACATCATTTCATCATTTGAAGCAATGTCTGATAATTGGAATGGTTATAACGCACCAGCTCCTTCAACCTTAGCAATAAATAATACAATTATCGCATTAAATCATTTATTTAACTCAAGCCTGATTCCTACTATCATTTCAGCTTCAGTTGAAGGTGGTATTGCTCTGGAGTTTCATTTTAATTATCTGGAAATTTACATTGAGATTAATAATCATGGTAAAGCTTTGATCATGTACAAGGTGCATGCTGAATGTTATATTGAACCCGAAATTGAACAAATGGAATATAAAGAAAGTAGTATGAATTTAACGGTAGCCAAAATAAAGAACTTTCTGTATGGCTGATACTCCCACCTTTATGTATTCATCAAATTTTGATTTAACTGAAGACCAAGATTTTGCGCCAAAAGAAAGGCTTTTCTTAAGGTTTAAACCAGATCACTATAAAACTTGGGGGACTATAAGTCTTGCAGCTATTGAAATGCCAGACATGTCGGTAAACAGGGAAAAACACGGAGGAGAACCCGAATTTGTTTTAGCCGGACATTCTAAAAGTGGAGGAAAGAAAATCATCTACGATAATTGGGGAGTAGCTTCTTTTAATGTAAAAGATATCCCTGGAGAACAAGGTTTTGAGGGCGAAATATTTTCTTTTCGCCCTTTTCATCAACCAACTCGTAAGAACTTTTTTCATTCGGAAATTAGATGTTATGATTCAGAGAATATACATATTGATAGTAAAGAATTATATCCGGATCATGTGAAATTAAGATGGAGAGATAGACTGCGGCATGAAATACAAGTAGTCATAAGGCCGGGTGATTTTGATGGTATTTTTAGTTAGTATCCGATAGCAATAAAAATAATTCCTGTAATTCCCATAATAATAATGCTATAGAATTTATGTCGGAATTTGTCCTTCGTTGTTCATAACTACTTTCAAGACACAATTTCTAATTATTTTAGTTACATTTCTGACATACACAAACTGAATCCTCAACTATACTTTTCCCAACCAAGGTTGGAATAATGGTTGGAACAGCCATTTAATGCATAAGAAAAGGGACTCAAGATATTCTCTCAAGTCCCTGTTTCTGTTTTGGTAGCGGGGGCGGGATTTGAACCCGCGACCTTTGGGTTATGAGCCCAACGAGCTACCAGACTGCTCCACCCCGCGTCTGGCAAAAGTATAAGCTAAAACGATTTTCAAGTCAAGCCCAATATCTGCAGCCATCCTACTCACGAGTTCAATCAAGTAATCCTGGAATTTTCAATAGTGATCTGAAACACATAAAAAGGGGTAGTGAGTGTGGAATAGACACCACAGGTGTATAAAGCAATTTCGTCGATAACTGCCTGATCTATTATTTAATTCATATTCTTACTTGCACCTGATCTGAGTTTTAACTGAGATGTTTATAATTGAATCATTCTATTCTTAATACATTATATATCAGACAAATAGAACATATATTATCAAAACAAATCCTTTTTAAAAGTGTTGAATATTAATCCATGAGAGCCATGACAATAGCCCGATCTCCAAAAACTGGCAGATGCTTTGCTTTAACTAGTTCCAGAATCGATTGATAAATTACTTACGTTCTTTTACAGGCAATTGGAAACAGAGTATACAGAGCACTTTTACGATAAAGATTTTTATCCATATCTAATAAGCTCTTGGAAGCCCCTTGGCGAAAAGGCTATCTTACGGTTTGATGCCGGCGGGGTGGTATTCTGAAATTGCTTCCCCTTAATGGGAAAATAAAATTATGGAGGGACAGGATGAAACGCATCCTCCGATTAGCAATGTTAATTGCGTTCTTGGTAATAATTGTCGTTACATGTTCAGCACAGACCGTTTCAGAATCAATAGGTGACAGGTCATCCATTGATTGGACTAACCAGACAATTCAGGCGACCGGAATTGGTATTACCGGTGGGGCAGGGGGCAGGCCGGGCCAGATCCGTGCTGCCGAACTTGACGCTCTTCGCCAGATTCTTGAAACAATCAAGGGTATGCGTCTGAACAGTGAAACGACTGTCGAGAACTTCATGATGTCTTCTGATATTATCCGTACCAGGGTTGAAGGTACAGTGAAGAATTTCCGACGTGTTGGTGATCCGGTATACCTAAGTAATGGGGATATAGAAGTTACGGTGGAAATGGATCTGCGTGGTACAGGGAAGTTTTATGATATCGTGATGCCCGGTCCTGCGTCAATTCCGCCTACACCTATTTCTCCACGTTCAGGTACTGCAATTTCGAATACCAAGATCTATACCGGCTTGATTGTTGACGCACGTGGATTAGGGCTCCGTCCGGCTATAGCCCCGAATATTTACTCTTCGAGCGGTGACGAAGTATATGGCAGCAGGTATGTTGACCGTCAATGGGCGATAGAGCAGGGTATGGTCAGTTATGCAAAGGATCCGGACAAAGCTCGCGGTGATGAAAGAGTGACACCAAGCCCGCTGTTTGTTAAAGCACAGAAAGCAACAGGCGCCAACCGTACTGACGTTGTCATCACGGACCAGGATGCCCTGACGCTTCACCAGGTCGCTGACAACCTGAAATTTCTCCAGGAATGTCGCGTAATAATCCTAGTGGACTGAATAAGGGGAGGAGATAATGAAATACCGGTTTTTATTCATAATTACAGCCATAATACTTTCAGCCCTGCTTCTCGCCGGCTGCGGGCCGAAAAAATTACAGAGCGAATCTTTACTAGACCGTCCCGATTATCACGTCAGCCAGGGATTAAAACTACTTGAACGTGGTGATACAGACGGAGCCCGTAAATCCTTTGACCGTGCCCTTGGGCTTGATCCCAAGTATGCAGAAGGATACAGCGGGATGGCGCTACTCGAAGCTACCCTGGGCAATTTTAAAGAAGCCCATGATTATGCAGATGAGGGCATCGACAAGTCCGATAAAAACGCCTGGACATATGTATGCCGTGGTCGTGTCTATTCCATGGAACGTAAAGGCGATAACTGGATCAAAAAAGCCGACGACGATTTTGAAAAGGCTTTAAAGATCGACCCGGAATTAAGTGAAGCATACTTCTGGTGGGGTGTAGCCAAGAAGAATTTCTACGATTTCACCAAGGCAGGGGAGTTGTTCTCTGCCACAATCGAATTCAAGGACGAATGGGCTACCCGTGCCGATATAGAATATGAAATTATCCAAAAGATCCAGAGAGCAGCACCCGGAACACGTGTAGGGATGAAAATCGCCCTGTTGGATGTTGTCACTCGCGCAGACCTTGCTGTTCTTTTCCTTGAAGAGCTCAAACTTGTGGAAGTTTTGGAACGTCACGGTGAAAAAGAATACGATACCGGCTTTAAAGCACCTGACGATCCCACTGTTTACCAGGAAGAAGGAAGCGAAGATAGGGCATTCAGCGCAAATGAGCCGGTCGATATAGACGGTCACTGGGCGCAATCCTGGATACAGGATATCATGCAGTATGGTGTAATGGAAGTCAGTCCCGATCGTAAGTTCTATCCGAAAGAGGATATAACTCGTGCTGAATTCGCGCTGTTTATCCAGAATATTACGATCAAGGCGCTTCATGACGATGAAATCGCTACAAAATATATCGTCGAGGACAGCCGTTTTAAGGATATGCGAAGTGGAACAGCCACTTATAACGCTGCAGCGTTGTGTGTCGATCGTGATATAATGGACGCCAACCTGGACGGAACATTCAAACCGATGGAAAAGGTCAGCGGGGCGGACGCTCTACTTACAATCCGCAAGTTCCAGAACCAGCTCAGGATGTCATTTTAGGAGTTTCAATAGGACGCACAATAGATCAATATTCCAAACCTACATAAAGGCTGTCATTCCAGACTTGATCTGGAATCCAGGATCGTTGGTATGAAATCATATATAAACAATATATATATCATAAGATAACACAACACGCTTAACATAATACATGCGGGCTTTCAGCCCGCTTTTTTTATATCTATAGCCCTAATATTGTTTTCTCTGCGTTATCCCGTCCTTTAGAATCATGGCAAAGAAAACATTATCAATAATCGTATCTGGTTAACTGAATGACTTATAAGGGGTAATAGATGGTGTCGTTGCGAGGAACCGTAGCGAAGCGAAGCTTGCGGTGTGCGAAGCACAGCCGTGAACAAAGTGTAGATCGGTGAGGTTTATCTTCACCAATCCAGATTAATTAAAGGTTGTCATCCCGGACTCGATCCGGGATCCAGTGTCGTTAATGTTACTTGGAAGCTCAAAGTATTTGAATATCGTCATCCTAAACAAGAAAACAAAAGACAGTGATCCCGCTTTACACTCTGGCTGGTAAAACCCCGATCGACCGTCGCAAAGGCTTCGGTGGACAGGGAAGACGGGGAATACACCCTTGGGCACTGTTACTATTGTCACGTGATACAGGTTAGTTCTTGTGAATTGTATTCATCAACTTCTTATTGTTCTTATCAACACAACAATCCACATGTGAGTAGGAGGGAAACCAATATTTATACCATTAAACACCAAATAATTACACCATACATCCAATTATACATAACACAGATTATCGGCGTGTTGCCAATATGGTGATTTTGCCGAATTGTACCAAATCGAGATAAATAGACGTCCAAAATCGAGATAAATAACATTATTACCATTCCTGAAAATATCACCAAATATGTGCGCTCTCCGCACACCCCTGTGCGCATTCATTGATATTGACATTAAAATATTGCAAATTTTAAAAGAATTTTGTATATTTTCAGAGCAGTGAATTTTACTTTTCTTTCTTGAAGTATGTGATTAATTATGAGGTTAGCAACGTAAGACGTAGCTGTCAGTATTTTTTACTTTTAGTAGGTATAGTCAAATCCCAAACATCATTAGGAGGCCAACAACAGATAGTATTATGGTATTGCCATTGTTAATTCACTGCAAAAATTAACAATAGGTTATTTATCTGTTGGAGGTCTATAATGGATGTTCTTGATCGCGTATTAGTCGGTATTACAGTCAGTGTCTTTGGCATCCTTTTTACTCATCTCATTGACAGTTTTATTAGGTTTTTAAAGAAAATATCTGCCCGAAAAACAAAACGACAAAAAAGATATCGTAGCTGTATAACTGGTAGATTTATTTCTCGTGATGAAGCTAAAAGACAGCCAAAAACTTCTAAAATCGAGATATTATATTTTAATTAAACCGTATTACATCAATTTGATTCGCTTGGTATTTCCATCACCCGTCCTCAGCACTAGGTATTCCGTATCCCCGTCCATCTGGATCGGCGGATCATTCAGCGCAGGAAACTGTATTATTTGACCCCCCACATCGATCTGCTGAACAATCAGTCCATCGTCTGTCTGAACTACCTGACTATCGTTAAATGGAATAAATCGCTTTAGATCGCCATCCTGAACATCTACTCCATTCTCATCTACACCCAAAGCATCATTATGCCTGGTTGCAGGTGTCGCCTGGCCATCAGTTAATTCCTTTAAACCACGCTCGAATAATGTGTTATCATTCTCGGCCACTACATCCCCCTAGTCAATTCAACTCGTTCATAACCTAACGAGATCAGTTCAACAAGCCCGTCCGTTGAATCCTCTTCCATCTCTATTTTCAGTCCATCGCCTTGTTCTTTGGCAAGCGGAAGTCCTTTCAAATAGCCATCTTTATAGCCTGTGACACTGACAACCTCGTTCAGCGTACTGGTATATCCATCACGGATTTTAGCCACCACATCCATCGTAGACGCGCGTGAACCTCCATCCACCATATATCTTATTAAAAAGGCTATCCAACGTGACGATCTGCCGTTACCCTGCAGGACAGGACCAGCTTTCACCGGTACAATTGCATCTCGGGCCGACCAGTCATCTTTATGTTTATCGGAAGTCCGTTCACCGTAGATATAGACATTCGGCGTCTGTGAATCCCTGGACTGTGCGAACATCACCTCACCGGCATCACCTCGTTCATGTTCCCATTGGCATCCAGGTCCAAGTGGAAAAAGCATTGTAATAGCATCCGGAGCAGCCAGTTCAGACCATTTCGGCACCGGCACACCTTTAAATTCAGTCCATTCATCCAGCGCAGCTCTCAAAACACTATCAGCATACCATTCTGGCTCAGGATCATCAGCCGTCACCTCCAGTTCATCATGTTCAACTTCCGGTAGTCCTATCCATAAACCGTTATGTTTACCTGTATACAGTGCTGTAATACGCTGGAATTGTGTCTGGCTGGTCAGCAACGCTTTTATCCTGGATTCTACCGGTAATGTTATATTCTGGATACCTCCTTCGGTCATTAATACACCCTGTCCCTGGTAATCGATCCAGAATAATGCTTCGAGCTTTTGTCCGGATATTGTTGCGGCACATTTAACCAGCGACCACGGTGCCCCCAGTCCGGCACCTTTGCCAACGGATTCGAACGATTTATCATGAACATATTTACCAATATCAGTCTGCATTTGAAACCTGGAAACCCCGTCAGACCTTAACGCTACCAGGTTTCCCTTGAATTCTTCCATACCCAGGACAGATAATCCGGCTTCTCCTATAGTCCTCACTTGGTCAGGTGGAAACACATGAACAGACCCACGCTTCGAAAACGCCACCTTGTTCGACCAGTCCGGGCGTTCACCTACATCTTCAGCTTCATGCACCCGGATTTCCGGTCCTGTTGAATAATAATCCTGCCGTAGCCAGTCCTCCTTGATCTCATCAATAGTCGCGTATCTATTTATCATTTCATACGCTGCATAGAAACCTATTGCTGCCTCTTCATCCAGAACAACTGCTCCCATCCCGCCCCAATTCCATCCAGGATCAACATGAGTTTCAAGCGATTCCCACAAAACATAACACGCATTTTCGTAAGATTCGCTCTTGATCTCTGCAGCCAGGTTGCCCCATCTCGCAGCCAGGTTAATCGTCGGATATGTCAGTTCATCCCAGGAAAACGAAAACGTTATCCACGGCCCACCGGAAAAAGGATCAGATAATTCATCAAGTAGTAGCCATTTGATTACTTCATCTTGAGTTGCCATAGACCTTGTGGCCAATCCCAGGTAATAACCTGCCGCTCCATTTTCTCCACTGATTCCATCGTCACGATAAAGAAAAAGCTGTAATCCGCCAGGTTCATTCCCGGCTGAATAGCTTAACAATGTCAATCTGGTATTTAATGTCCATAAAAATGCTGCACCAGATTTCCAGTGAAATTTTATCTGTCCTGGCGCGAAAAAATCGTGTATACTGTCGATAAGTGTAATATTCCCACCGCCAGCCTGCACCTCATAAAACGGTTCGTCATCGTAACCTTCATCCCACGAGACATTTCCACCGTATGGCGGTCCATTGCCGGAAACAGCCCAGCGAGCCTGGTTAGGTGAACCGTAAAACTGGTTCCTGAAATCGGTTACATGTTCACGTGAACCGTCAAAACCTGTACCCTGTGTGAAGTCTTCATCTCCCCTGCCTTCTACACAACTAACCATCGCCAGGTGGCCACGGCTTACCAGCTCCCTGTTATTGTCACCCGGTCTGAAGACATTTTTCCAGTTTCCTTCGCCCCCAGTTCCATTAGATGAATTAAAATAGAGATATATCCGTTCAGTAGATCCAGCCCGAAGTTCGTCAAGTCTAAGCAAAAACGTTACAGTATCGAATATGATTGAGTAATCTGCCCTTACCCAGCCTATCGGTGTTACTCCATCAGCACCGGTAAAGAAGAAATCCTGGCCAGCTGTCTGTTGTTCATACGGGATATAGTTTGGTTCACCCTCTTCCCAGCTCAGTGTTATTTCAACTGTAGCGTTAGTCCTTGTTCTGCTTGTAGTATTCGTGATGTCAATAGCCGCCCTGTGATCGAAACTGTATTTCTCATAAAAAGGCTCTTGAGTGTCATCGTCCTGGTTAAATGGTCCTGGAATCTCCGGTCCTTTGCCGCCAGATAACGCCATGACATTCCTGATAGCGACTGCCAGCTTTGCTGCCGGCGGATCTTTCACCTCGGCTGAAAGAGTTCCCAGGCTTCCATCCCAGGGAAATTCATCAGCAAGGGTTTCAGCCTCAACCGCACCAACTACACCACGTTTCCAGACTTCTGAAAACGGATCATCAGAATATTTCTTATACCTTCCACCCAGTATTTTCGCCTGTACACGTGCTAGAACAACAGCTGCAAGCTCATCACCGATCGGTAGTGCATCCAGGTTGAATCCTTTTACACCAGCCTCTCTCCCGTACCATTGTGTCAGGAACGGAACCGATGCTGGCCCAGTCGCGCTTATGTCGGTGTCTTCATACTCAAACGCTATGAGTAACTGGAATATCCCATGATCGGACACCTGGTCTTCAACCGGTAACGCCAAGATCTCATTGTCTATATTCGGCACCCTGTGAGGACGTTCCAGCCCGCATATCCCCCAGTTATATGTACTGGAATCAGCCAGGTCGTCTGCTCCACGGAAGTACCTAGGTGTTTCCTGGCCGTCAACTATCACCAGGTTTTCGTTCAGTGATGCGAATCTTATCCGCCGGTAGCTTGAATCCGGAAACAATTGAATCGTGATAACAGTCCAGACCTGGTTGTCATGGATCGCGTCATTTTTTTTGACAGCCATCGCCAGGAAAGGTGATTTCGGGTACACGCATACACTATAACGGTCATCGCTGCCTGAGGGATAGAACCTGGTCAGTCCGTATATCCTGCCGGTCGGATCGATATTGCGGTAATAACGTTCTACGCCCAGCCGCTTCACAACTCGTCCGTTCTTGTGAATCAGGTTGATCAACCTGGTGAAAAAGTCTTGGGGTAATCCGACCTCGGAAGGTTCACCGTAATCCTGGCCAGGTTCAACCAGGCTGCCGTTAAGTAGTATCTCTTCCATCAGTTAGCACTCGCCGGGTTTAGTTGTTCCTGTAGTTCACGCACCTGTAGCCGGCGCATTGCCTCGATTAAGGCTTCCTGTTTTTCACGTTTATCGATCACTTTCACATTCAAGAAGAAATGTTTTAACATTGTATCATCACGTTCATATTCTCCCCTGCGTTCAGGTAATCCGCTCGATGTCATCGGCATATAATCCTTGAAAGCTATCCCGAAATTATGGAAAAATCCCTTTTTCGCATCGTACCCTTTACGCTTCTGTGGATCTATTATTCTCCTCCCGAAATGGAGCCAGGGACTCAGCTTAACCGAACTGGCATACTCTCGCCCCAGTATAGCTCCCACAGGCATATTGTCCTGGTACTTATCACGGTATCCCAATAACGCCATCACTGAGTTAGCTATAATCCCGGTACTCGTACGTTCATTCAGGTAATCGCTTACTTCAGCAGTCCCACCCAGTAAAGCGCGGATACCGGCAGCTTCAGCTATAAATGGTTGATCTGCCACCCTTAGCCAGTATTCTTTATCCTCATCCTGGTGAACCTGAATTCGTCCGGATGTATCAACTGTGTAGGGTAACCTTGCGCCTTCTGCAGTCAAAGCCCTCGATTGTCTCTCTTCTTCGTCAGGAGGTGCAGTCAACCAGAAAGCCAGTCCCCACATTGTCCAGGAAGTCATCCAGTTTGCCAGTGCTTCAGATAAAGCATCCTTATTCTTGGCTTTGAGAAGATCCCACCCCATCGGATCGGTCATTTTCTGGTGAGTTTTCCAGGCGTTCGAAGTCTCTTTTCCCAGGGTTATGATAGATTTACTAGTTTTATATGGAGTGGTAACCGGATTGTATTTATCGGCTACCATCCTGATCATGTGGTAGACATAGTTCGGATAAGGCACGAGTCCCCGGCTGAAAGCCCACCTGGTAAATGCCTGCAACGCTTTTGGAGCATCGGAATAATCGTACCCGTGCCACATCACGTCGTCCTTGGCCCTGCTCAGCCACTCTTCCGGAATCGGATTTTCCATCAACTCCAGAGCTTTTTTATGTCTTTCAGCTGCTCCCTGTGATATTCTGCCCTCTTTCTGCAACCTGGCTATCTCACGGTAGGCTGAGGCATAGTGACTTTTCATCAGGATAAAACGTTTTTGTCCGGATTCGACAGCGTGAAATGGGATCAGCAGGAAATCTTCTACATCTGGAGTTTCCCGCCTGAACTGTTTAATAAAACCTGTCCCGTTGAGTGTATCCGGGTATTTTAACCTTGCTTCCCCGGAAAGGTGCCTGGTCGACGCCCACAACGCACCCCTCAATTCTGCCAAGGGTGCGGGATTATCCGTCAACAAGGCGTCAAATACCGACTTATATATATCATGTGTCAGCATGGTGGCTGTCTGTATTCCCTGGGAAGTGAAGTTCCTCATTGCCGTTGACGGTCTGGTCAGGTGTGCTTTTACCGGTATCCGGATTAATGACCTAGTAAGATCGCCCAGGGCTGCCGTCAGTACACGGTTTCTTGCTGAAGTAGATTCGGCTTTCACCCCGAACATGTACTGCAATTCCTCAGCGATTTTCGACGGGATCTGGTAGGGAACTCCCCTGGCCATGAACGTCGCTTGGTCGAATGTTTTCGGATCGATGCCAGCGTTTTCCAGTAGCCCCACAGCCCTGCGCATCGCCCGTACTTCACGCCAGCCATCAGGACTTAGAATCCCCGTAGTCATTGGCTTGTATCCAGGTAGAAGATCTAAACCTCTGACTGGATCATATGGCTTGGCGATCAGTTCCAGAATACGTCCGGACATCTCTGCTGCCATCTCTTCGGCATATAAACTCGATCGTGCTTGAGCTGTAGAGGTCCCTAGATCCTTGATAGCCTCATCCTCAAAGTCCAGCGATCCCTTTTTATACCTGCGATGTGGCGATTTATATGGACGGAATACGTTTAATATCGCTTTACCCAGGCGATGTGATTCGTCACGTATATCCGGAACCCACGCACCCTCCACATCTTCAAGCCCGTTCACTTCGAACTGTCGTTTTAACGGTTCCCTGGCGAATGCGGGGATCTCATCACCGAACAGTGTTAATTCCTTGGCCTCTTCATTCCTTGCCACGAAATCCTTCAATATCTGTTCAGATTCAGGATACCGTTCGAATAGGGCGTCAGCCTGTGCCCTGGCGTTTTCTGGGTTTATTTCACGGTATAACTGGATATGACCTGTAGGCTGCTTGATCTGCTGTTCCAGGACCATAACTTCGGGGCCGAGTTCCTTAACAGTCCAGACATCATGCTGATGGATAACCTCTTCACCTACCTTTTTACCTGGTAATAACGGTCTGCTGACTGTCCTTGAAAAAACACTGTTAATCTCTTCACCAACCAGCCTGTCCTTGCCACCTATCGTCACGTACGATCCACGCACCTCATTATATGGCACCTGTCCTGCATCGGTCTCGATGAAAAGGTTTCCTTCACGATCTTTCATCAACTTTAACGCACCCGATCGTACTCTCGTCCCAAACTCCAGTTGACCTGTATCTGTAATCCCACGTACACCCTTAGCCACTTCAAACAGAGTTTCACGTCCCCATTTATGTATATCCTTCTCGAACCTGGTAGACGGTCTGCCGGTAAGATTGCCGAATCTTTCTACCGTTTCCTTCATCACAGCCCACTGCATCGTCAATGTTTTTGTGGCGTAGTTTCTTAGTATATCGGAAATCTTCTTGCCGAGTCCGGGAACTTCAACCTCCAGCCTTTCAGCGCGTCTGCCCAGCCATTCGGTGAACTTGTCATTCCATTTACCAGGATTTTCCAACACCTCTGGCTTACTGGCTATCTGTTGGGCTTCAGCGATGAAATCTTCAACCTTTTCTGCCAAATTCGGGGCTGCGGTCCGTAACGCTTCCCTCGGATGAATACCGGCACCAAACGATTCCAGGTCTCCGGGACGAATCTCGGCACGTCCTTCTTCAACCATCTTTACCAGTTCATCTGCATACATCTCCCTTTCATTGCCGAACTCATCGACCAGTTTCACCTCTTCGCCGTCAGCTCTTTCAACCCGGTATTTTTTATCTTTAATACGCACAACTTCTTGTGTTTTTCTGCCAGGTTCTCTAACTTTTAGTTGGTCGGGAGAACGAGATTCGCGAAATATGTCTGGCATGACAAACTCCGCGTTTAACTCATTAATCGGCGTATTCTCAGGATCGTCCGCCTGAGTCCCGGCCTTTTTTCTTTGTTCATTCTGCCAGGCTTCGCTCATACCACGACGTGATGCAACCTTCTCAGATCCTGCAGCCATATCCTCCAGGATAGTCTTTATTCTGCCACCGCCTAGATCCTTCGATCGTAATGTGACAACCAACGGTTCACCGTGGTCATTAACTACAAATTCGACCTTGTTCTTGAACGGTAGTACTTCCTGGATATGACCGCTCCACGACGGTAAACGATCCAAATATCCCGATTTCCCTCGTCTTACCAGGTGTCCCCAGGCGTCATGTCCCAGGTATACCATCGGATCGCTGAATCCGGCCTGTTCAGCATGCTCAGGTATTAACCAGAACGCCGGTACAGCTTCCGGTTTTGAGGCAGTTTTCCCTTCACTGGCCCAGGTTTTTAGAGCATTATGGTAACCGAATGCAATCGCTTTCGGATGACGTAATAGCCTTTCAGTACCCAACCTGGCAATCGCCTCAGCATCCCTGCTATGGATGGTTCGTTCGACAAGCTCGGCTTCGGATAACTCAGCTTCTGCCAGCTTCAGTTCTGCGTTCTCGTCCCCTAACGCTTTCGAACGTTCACGCGCCCTCTGGAAAACAGACGTGTCCACACCGAACACATCACGTACCAGGTCGCCGGTTGATGGCGGTTCGAACATCTCTACCTGGTTTGGATCATGTTCCCTCGCCACCCTGATCCAGCGGCTCAGCTGATCGCGCATAGTTGCTGTTGGGTTGCGTAACCTGGACGCCTTCAGCATCCCCATCGCCAGGCCAACACTTTCAGACGATACCTGGTCAAATATCGGTTCCATACCAGGTAAAGACTCATTTCTGGCCAGCAGATCAAGTTCATGCAGCATTTTCTTGGGACTCATACGACGGCTGGTATACAACTGGAATAAACGGACGGCATCCTCTACATGTGGAAGCAGGTCGTATTCAGTCCGGATAACCTTTCGGACAGATAAATCATGGATATTTGCCAGGTATGGTGAACTTTCGTAAAGTAGATCTCCCAGCGGAGTTCCGCTCGCGGCATATGATCGAACGTTCTCTGGTAATCCAATAGCCATCACATGTTTAACGGCGTCCACCAGCTGCGCAGGATCGTTCTTTGAGGCAGGATCGAGGTGTTTATTCAGCAGTTCTCGCAGTGGTGGATTTTCTGCCAGGAACTCACCAACATTCCGTTCAGTTAACCCCTCGGAGTTAAGCATCGGTTCTATTCTGAACGGTAACGTTCCCTCTGGACCTTCCTTCAATCCTGCTGACCTGCCAAACGATACAGCCTGTTCCATCCGGCTCATTTTCGACGAAAGGCTTTCCTGGGATCTCGCGGCTAGTTCTATCGCCTGGACTTCAGTTCCTTCCATAGTCCGGACTATTACCGGATTCTCCATTCCTTCAACATCGATTCCTAGCTCTGTAGCCTTTTCGCGGACGTTTTCCCTGTATTTACCCCAGGCTTCAGGATTTTCAGCCATCGCACGTTTTAACCCCATTACCCGGCCGTTACCGGCAAGAACTACAGGATTCCCGTCTTTTATCCAGATCACTGGCGGACCTGAAGTCGCGTCTTGGTGTTCACCGGTCAATCTTGCCGGATCCAGTTCACGTCCTATTGCTTCTACCTGAGCACGACCGGCTTCGCTACTCCGTTCTCTTGCCTGGAGGATCCTCGGGTAACCTGGTGTACCCTCGAAAGATTGTGCGTCATGGCTGACTACCAGGTCTTTAATGTCGACTATAGCTGGACGGACGGTATGACTGTTGCCCTCGCTGTCCAGGACGGTTCTCGATTCTGACGCCGGCGCCATGCGACTGGGATTTTCACGACCGGTCAGTTCAAACTCAAGTCCAGGTTTATCCTTGGGAATCTCAGGCAAAATCTCAAGTGACGGTTTCTCTTTACCTGGTTCAGGACGGTTTTCTGAAAACCTGATCGGCTTGTCGCCAACATTTCTACCGGTCTTGCGGACGATAGATTCAGCATCGAACTGTTCAGGAGTTCCTGGTGTACCCTTGCGAAGTTTTCCGAGGTATTTTGCCCCACCGAATAATGCAGCCAGGCTGGAAGGTAATATCCCGTGTTTCCACCAGTTTTCAGGATCATCACCCTCCATCGCACCCAGTCCCATACCTGTAGCGAACTGCGCGGGGACATTGATTGCCGGAACAAGGTCAGGTACAACCTTTTCAGCTTTTGTTCCGG
>JANQEY010000026.1 GCA_028278125.1 bacterium
TTATATTTGGATTATAATGATTACAGATTTGGAGGAAGCAGATATCAATGCAAAATTGAAAAGATTGATGTATTTAAGAGAGCTTCACTAGCTGTGTGGAGAGGTAAGAGAAATATTTTGGTTGCAGAAATCTTAAATGAAATTTTAGAAAAATTTAATGTGCTAGATGATTATACTCAATATTCCTTAAAATACCTTGATAACTATTACAGCGGAAAATACTATCACAACATTTAGAATTTATTTATAGACCTAGCAAGCATATAGTATATAAAAGGATAGGGAATAATATGTATAAAATTACTGAAGCATTTTGCGCTTTCAAGGATCTCTTTGGACCAGTCACTAAAGTCGAAGTGCTAGATATCGCGGATAAAGATAATCCACAACACATTCTTGGAGACAAGATATATGATGAGCATAAGAAAAGAAGCAAATTGTCTGATGAAGAAATGGATAACATTTTTGATAGAGCTGGAACAGGTGAACATCCCTGGCAGCTAGATTACATATTACCAAAAGAAATTCTTTCAATAGCGTTTAGTTTTGATCAAGGTGTACTAGTAAAATTAGAACAATTCAGTAATTTTAATAGGATAATAAACTTTGAATATGATAATCACAAATTTTCGTTTATTATTGTTTCACCTCTTTTAGATTATGATGAAAATATTCAATTATTCAATGCTTTTATACCATTTATAAATAAATATTTAAACAATAAAATCCAATACCCAGTTATTGATTATCTTAAAACGTTCTTTCCTTCATTTATAGAGAATAAAGTTAGCGATGTGCTTGAAATAGTTAAGAAGATTAGTATGCAGAAAATAGAGGGTAAAACCGTTGAGACTGGTCTAATATTTGTTTCAGACTATTATAGTTTTAAACAGGAATACTATTCTGATTTGTTTATTGATATATGTAATTCAGATAGTATTAAAAATATTAATAATATAAAACAACCATATTTAGAAATTACAAATGGTAAAAGAGGTTTTGTGGTTGTAGATAATGAGTTTGGTATAAAGGGATTATTTTATCCTGATGATGAACCAATGGGGCTTGACACTATTCTTTCAAGAGGAAGGAAGCAAATGTCAGAATCTTTATTAGTAACAATTAAAGGAACAGAATTAACTAGAATAGTTTCAAAAAACGAATTATTATTAGAAATACATAATGGTATTTATAGGAAAATTGATTATGGACCATTTTACGAAACCATCAAAAAGATAAAGGAAAAACTAAATTTAAAATGCAATGATAAAGAATTAGCGGAAAATATTATCGAAATATCCTATCTAAAAAAGGGAACTATAATTGTGATTGGTGAAGAAATAGCCGATAATTCAATATCTAAATATAATGATTGTAATATGAAATTATTAGTTAAAAGGAATAGAAAGACTATTTTTAGAAGTAATTTACTATTACAGCTTTCGAGTACCGATGGGGCAATATTGATGGATGAAGAATTAATAATTTATGGTTATGGAGCGATATTAAGTTATAATAACTCTGAGCGACAAAATCAAACCAATAAACAGGGAGCAAGAAGTCTTACCGCGAAAATGTATGCAAGAGAACATCCAGGTCATTGTTTGATAAAAATATCAGAAGATGGACCGATCGAAGTGTATTACGAGGGAAAATTAGTTATCGGGATATAAATAATAGAAATAATGAATTCGTAAAATTATAATAATTAGTTTAAACATTTAAATAAGAACCATTCCAGTCCTCTTTCCCGGATTGGTTTTTTATTGTATATAATGGGTCAACAATTTCCGGGTACCTATGACAGACAATCAGAAAACCGGCATTTTCCTTCACCAGTACATGATCATCGCCTGCCTGGTGGTTGTGAAGATACTGATCCATATGCTCACCCCGGAGTATGGGATATTCCGTGATGAGTATTTCTACATCGCCATCGCTGACCAGTTGAGCTGGAAAAACCTTGACCTTCCCCCGTTAACACCGTTTGTTTTAAAACCGTTCCTGGCAATCTTCGGGTACTCGGTCAAGAGCCTGCATTTCGCATCATCGTTTATCGGTTCGATTTCGCTGGTTATTACCTGCCTGCTGGTGAAGGATTTCGGCGGTAAAAAATACGCGATATTCTTGACGGGTCTTTTTAACATCTTTTCCGGGTTTATGATCTTCGCGTCGATCTTCACCTATGATTCAATGGATTTCCTCATCTGGGTGACCGCGTTATATATCCTGGCGAAGATCATGAGGGAGAGCACACCTAAAAAATGGCTGCTGCTGGCGCTGGTTCTAGGGCTTGGATTTCTCAATAAACTGACCATCCTTTTCCTCGGTTTGACCATCGCGGTGGCATTACTTTTATCTCCACAGCGTGTTATCTTCAAGAAGGGATGCCCCTGGGTAGCTGCTTTTATCGCGCTGCTGTTTTCGATTCCGTTTATAATCTGGCAGGTGAATAACGACTGGTATTTTATCGATGTTGCCACCAGCTATAGCGGTGGAATAGCATTTCGTCCGTCGATCGGCAATTTCCTCTGGCAGCAGTTTTTGCCCAATAATCCGTGGACGGCACCGGCCTGGATAACCGGGCTGGTTCTGCTCCTATTCTCGAAAAAATGGTGGGACTACCGTTTCTTTGGATTCGCGTACCTGTTCCTGTTAGTCTTGATGTTTTTTACCGGGGCGAAATTCTATTTTATGATCCCGCTTTATGTTCCGCTATATGCAGTCGGGGCGATACATTTTGAAAGGTTGATCGAGAATCGGGCCTGGGGTAACCTGAAACGTGGACTTGTCAAAACCACAATCCCTGCTTTGTTTTTGGCTCTAACAACACCTCTCTTGCCGTTGCTGATTCCAGTGCTGCCGATAGAGAAACTTGTCAAATACCTGGAAGTGTTTGGGGTGGATGCCGGGGTACGCACTGAAAACCTGGAGATTGACGAACTCCCGCAATATTTTGCTGACCGTTTCGGCTGGCCGGAGATGGTAGAGGAGGTCGCTGCGGCTTATGAAACCGTCCGTCCGGGTGAAGGTGAACCAGGTGTCGGAATCCTTACGGATAACTGGGGTGAAGCCAGCGCTGTCCATTATTATAAAGATAAGTACAACCTTCCTGAACCCATCAGTATGCATGGCTGGTACTATTTCCATACGGCCCGGACTCACGAGTTTGTCGATACTTATGTAGCTCTCGGGATAGCGCCAGGTGACCTTATGAGTCTCTTCCGTGACGTGCAATTGTACTCTGTTTTTACCCATCCCTATTGTATCCCGCACGAAAACAACTCGCATATCGTAATATGCCGTGATCCCGTTTTTGACCTCGAGCAATACTGGCGGATAGCCCACAGGATGGACAGGGATTTCGAAAGGATGTTTAAAAAACAGGGGGTGAATGAGGCGATCAACTGGTACCGTGAACAGAAAGCCAATAATCCAGACCTGATTCTCTATACAGAACGACAAATGAACGCGCTTGGGTATGAATTTCTCTTCGATGGCAAGGTGGTCGAAGCGATAGAGATATTCAGGTTTAATGTAGAGGAGTTTCCTCATGCGTGGAATGTATACGACAGCCTTGGTGAAGCGTACATGGAAAACGGGCAGTATGACCTGGCTGTTGAGAATTATAACAAGTCCATCGAGCTCAATCAGGATAACCAGAACGGTAGGGATATGCTGGAACGGATTGAGGCGTTGAGGGAATAGAGGACAAGTATCTAGTGTGTCGTTGCGAATCCCCGAAGGGGTGAACCGGAACGCAGTGTAGCTCGGGGGTGTAGTTTCCCACCAACAATGCAATCTCAGAAAAGATTAGATGTGAGATTGCTTCGTCGCTACGCTTCCTCGCAACGACACCTTTACAAATCCCGGGATGCGCTGATCCCGGCCTACCATTATCCGTCATTGCGGTTGATGGCCCGGCTTGACTATCAAGCCGGGTTTCTTAAAGATGCCGGGTTGGGAGTACCCGGCATCCATATATAGACCTCTGAAAACCTTAACGACGCTGGATTGGTAAGGGTAAACCTCACCGAGCTACACTATGTTCACGGCTGTGCTTCGCACACCGCAAGCTTCGCTTCGGTTCGTTCCGGTTCCGGTCAAGTCCGGGACGACACCTTTATGAGCCATGTGGCATCTTGATGAAACCCGACAACCCACCTGCGGTGTGATGTCGGGCCACCCAAAACGTCATTTCGAGCACAACAAAGCAATCTCTTTATTAAGAAACCCGACTTGCGAGTCAAGTCGGGCCACCAAATAATTATTAATTATCCTCCGCGCCGTCGTCTATCCATTCACGGATAACGTTTATATCCTCCTGAGGTAATGGGTCAGATGGTTGTGGCGGCATAATACTGCCTACAGTTCCTTCCATTCGCTGGATCATCAGGCTTTCGTCAGCGTCCCCATCATCTATCTGGTTACCGTCTGTGATGTTGTCATAAGAGGAGACATTAAATCCCCCAAAACTCTCCGAGGTATGGCATGGGGCGCAGTTGGCAAGCAGGTAATTGGCGATACCGTTTTCACCGGACCAGGTTGCGACAAGGGTAGGTAAGGGACCGGGTTGCGGATCGGGACCAGTAACCTCATCACCAAAATCACTGCAGGAAGTGAATACGAATACCATTACTATCAAAAGAGAAACAGCAAGAATAAATGAACTGGTTTTCACTATTCACCTCCGGTTTGAGATTCAGCTTTTGCTGTAAATTTTACCTCGACTGCCTGCCTTTCGTCCAGTTTCATCACCAGGAATTTGGGACGCGGGATTTCGTAATCAGCCAGTAAAACATCAAACTTTGCTGTGACCTGCAGTTCCATTTTCGCCTTGTCCCATCTCGCTGAGATCGACGGTTCAATGGTTTTCGTTACACCGTGTAATGTAAACTCACCCTTGATCTTGAATTCAGCAGTTTCACCACTCACCAGCGCACCCTGTTCTATAATTTCACCCAGGACAAATTTGCTGGACGGATACTCATCCGTGTGGAGATGGTTATCCCGCATGTGCCCATTGCGCATTTTATTATCCGTGTCCAGTGTAGCCATCTGTACCTCGAACATCGCTGTGGCAGATGATAAATCTGCTGGGTCGAAATTCAGGGTCCCGGAAATCTGGTCGGTTACTCCCTTGATGGTTTCCAACGGCGCTTTTGAGATAAAAGTCACCTTGTTGGGTTTGCCTTGTAATATTTTGCAGGTCAATGGTTCACTAATAGCGGTATTAGCTATCAACAGGATTACCAGGATCGGAACGACGGATAATATTCTATCTGAAATCTTCATAATTCCTCCATTAAAACCAGACGTGTAATTGGATTTCACCTATTCCATATTCAGTAATCACGTCTGAGATTTCTTCATAGTTCCATTCTATTGCCGGGACAATTTCCAGGTAACCGGTTAAAAACATCTCTGTTGATAATTTTGCACGGTAGGCGTAACCGGTTGTGTACTCAATGTCTGAGTCAAAGAAATCGTAGTGGCCGTTGATTCGAATCCCATCACGGATCTCGTATCCAAGGATATGAGATGCTACTAAGGCTGTTCCACCGTTGACCATTACATCAGCTTCACCCAGGTAGGTCAGTTTTCCGAGGTTGATTCCCCAGAATGCTCCTCCGTATCGCTGCAGTGGTTCAGGGATTCCGATATCAGCGTAGCGGTAACTCCCACCAAGTGTCAGGTTGAGAGAACCGAAGTTGGTTCTTACTGCAGCCCGTGATGTGATAGCCTTTCCCTCGTTGCTGTCTATAATGTCCGCGCCGCCGTTGGTTATAGCCACAGACCATTCCCAGCCAGTGCGATATGTGCCCATTTCAATCCCAGAATCCTCTACCAGGCTTGGTCCTTTCTGGGGGAACTGGCTGAATCCGAGATAATCACGAACGAAGGCTTTATGATCAGCGAACCGCCATCCAAATGATGGAATAAACCGTCCCATCCGGACTGTTGATGAATGGGGAAGACCCTGGAAAAGGACATATGTTTCAAATGCCCGTCCGATTCCCTTTTCGAGGAATACGAGTGTTCTGTCGCTGGGTGTAATTGCCAGGTAAAAATCACCTTGCATGGTCAGGAAGCTGTTGTCTTCGAATTCCTCTTCCATCCATGATCCATGAAACATGGAACGGAAATCGACACCGAACTGGAGAAATTCATTCAGCTGAGGATTTATCTCACCGATTTTTCCGAAATCCTCGATTTTATTCATGGGGAGTTTACTGTAGCTGTAAAACTGGGCGCCATAAAGGTTTCGTATCCCCGCACCA
The DNA here is from genome assembly GCA_028278125.1 of bacterium. The sequence goes on from JANQEY010000026.1 coordinate 6,282, forward strand.
CCGGGATTATGGTGGCATAGCTGGCAAGCCTGGTTAGCTTCGGCACTGAAACGGGGAATTGCATAGAGGTTCGGATTAGCGATTACTAATAAAGCTAGTAGCAGTAAACATATCCAGGGGATGGTCTTTTTGATCATGGTGAGTTTGCTCCTTCTATAGGTTTTATATCACATCAATTGTTTTATGTAAACCAATGGCAGCAAAACGTTTAAAGATCAAATAATGGTGGCTTCTGTTATAATCAGTGAGCTTAATATAATCTCAGATATATTAATTTAACGACAGCAGAGTAAAAAACAATATTTTTCTCAAATTTAATTGAACTTGTGGATCAACAGGTCTATAATAAATCTCATCAAAGTATTTTCAAAGAATTTAAGATGGAGCCGGTTAAACTAATCATTACAGCTAGGAGGAGAAGTAGAAGAACAGGGAAAGTTTATGAACCGTTAGTGGAGGAGGAAATTATGAAGATTGAGAGGTTTTTAACACTTTTAATTGCTCTACTGCTTGTGATCTCGATCGGCATCGTCGGTTGTTCGGATGATGATGACGATGATAACGGGATTGACGAAGGGTTTATCGCCGCCGCTGAAGATTTTGAGGGATTCGAGGGATGGGAGCTGATAGACTATACGATCTATCCTACAGCTCTCGCAGAACTAGGCCCTGCACATGGCGCAAGTGATCCAACTGTCGCTCGTATGATTTACCAGAATACAACCTCGGAAGTTGTTGATGGTGAATATGCCCGTGGTTCTGTGATTGTCAAAGAGACATTCATGTGGGATGAAAATGGCGAGAAAGAACCTGTTGCCGCAGGAGCATTCCTTGGGATGGTAAAACGTGCCGGTGAATACAATGCGGAATTTGACGGCTGGGAGTATTTTATGCTCGGTGCAGATGGATCAATAGTTGACCGAGGTGCAGCCGACCTGGGTGAGTGCCAAGCATGTCATGCAAATGCAAATACGGATTATATCTTTGACCATCCCTCTGAAATGATCTTAGAAGACGGTGGAGAGTGGGAGTATTTTGAGGATGGAACAACCTGGGAATTGAAAGACAGCCAGGTAGGACCTGATCCGTTACTTGGTGAAGCTCACGGCATAAATGATGACCTGATCCGTGATGTTTATCTCTGGCAGCCTGGTGCGATGTACGCTGATGGTCAATTCCCCATCGGTACAACCATCCTTAAGGAAGTATACCAGATGGATGGTGATGACAAGGTATATGTCAACGACGGCGCAGGCGCATGGACGGCGATGGTGAAAAGAGGTGGAGATTTTAATCCCGGTCACGGTTCCTGGGAATGGTTCATGATTAATCCATTAACAGAAGAGGTTATGCGTGGGGGTGACTTAATGGGTGATATGTGCAATACTTGTCATGCCGAGGCCGGTGGTGATGAGGATGAAGGTGGCGATTATGTCTTCCATCACCCGGATATGGGATTCTAGCATTAGAACATAGTAAAACTCTACCCGGTTCATTTTTTGAGCCGGGTATTTTTTAATATTTCTGTCAGTAGAGTGATTCATGAAGCCATTTTTTGATTAGATTGTTTCATAAATTATTGGGAAAATAATCCGGGACAACAAGTGACCGAAAATAATAACGACATAAACATTTCTGAGCAGTTAATCGAAACCTGGCTGATAAACAACCGGGTAAACTTGAGACTGCTGGAGGAGCTTTCCCAGGAAGCACTGGAAACGACACTTTCGACTCGTGGCGGACGGACGGTTGGGATGCAGCTGGCACATTGCTGCTGGTTAAGACGGTATAAAATCGAAGCTGCTGATAAAGAGCTTGTGAAATCTATCCCTGAGATTGGACGGGAAAACGGTCATGATAAAACAGCCCTTGCTGATGGATTTAAGATATCGGGTGATGTTTTTACGGAATTGATAAACCAGAGTATAAAAAACGGTGGAAAAGTGAAAGGTTTCAAAAGGGGTATTTTCGCCATGATCGGCTATTTAATTTCCCATGAAGCCCACCATCGAGGGCATATTCTTCTTACTTTGAAACAGGCGAAGGTCAAGTTTCCTCCTAACGCTCGTATGGGACTTTGGGAGTGGAATAAAATCTAAAGGTAGCCCGGATTGCTCGGTTTTTGAGAATCCGGGATTTAATTCAAGCGTAAACAATGAAGAAAGGAAATATTTATGACAGATAAGAAAAAAGTAACCGGTATCGGTGGAATATTCTTCAAGTGCAAAGATCCAGAAAATGTAAAAAACTGGTACAGGGATAATCTTGGTCTTGACACTAATGAATACGGTTCAATGTTCGAATTTCGACTGGGAGAAGATCCGGACAAAAAAGGTTTTTTGCAGTGGAGTACATTCTCGGATGACACAGATTATTTTGATCCGTCAAGTAAAGAATTTATGATCAATTACCGTGTGGAAAACATAGTTGACCTGGTCGAAGAACTTAAGAGTGCAGGCGTGCAAGTTCTTGACGATATTGCGGAATATGAATATGGCAAGTTTGTCCACATCATGGATCCTGAAGGGAACAAGATTGAATTATGGGAGCCGGTTGATGTGGCTTTCGAGTAGATGATGATTAGTAAACGGAATTCTTTTCAATTCTTGATATAAGCTGCACTATTCAGCTCAGGTTTTGCAGAATTTCTGAAACATTATAAGAATATTAAATTATTCATTTCAGCCCTGATTATGGTTTACTTCGCGAAAATCGCTTAAATTATTATCGTATATGGGCTCAAGATTCGAAACTCTCGACCGGGATTTTAACTGGCGTACCGGTCAGGTTGATTGGCCGGTAACAACTGCAACCTCCCAGGGATTATCCGGTGTTATTGCCTGCGAGACCAAGGTGGCGTGGGTAAATCCCAATACCGGTGAACTTTCCTACCGGGGAATACCGATCCAGGACATTGCAGGTAACGCGTCATTCGAGGAGGTGGCATATCTCCTTGTAGAGGGAAAACACTGGCGCGACCACCCGGAAATATTCCAGTCATTTTGCCGACGTCTTCATCGTGTTCGCCAAATGCCGATTGAGGTGTTGCAGATCCTCGAACTACAATCCGGTGACACCCATCCCACACGGATGCTCCGTGCAGCAATTTCCGCACTGGGCTGTCATGATATAATCCCCAACGACGATATCAAGGAAAACCATCGCTGGGAAGATGTCTGGATGATCAGCCAGGTTGCAGCTCTCGTGGGACATATAACACGTTTCAGGAAGGGAAGGAAACCCCTTATCTCCGACTATCGCCAGACCCTGGCCAAGGACATGCTCTACATGATCTCGCGGGAAAAACCAACCCGGGAACAGGAAGACCTGTTGAATCTATTGTGGGTGCTTTTCGCAGATCATGGTTTGGATGCACCGGCATTTACAGGGATGATAGTAGCCAGCTCCCGTGCAAATCCCTATTACAACATTGTTGCAGGGTTAAGCGCATTGCGGGGTACGTTGTTGGGAGGGGCAGTAGAACGGATAATCCGGATGTTCCAGGGACTTCGTGATGCAAACGTTGCCAGGGCCTGGACAGAGGGTATGCTGGCAAAGGGATATATAATTCCGGGTTTCGGTCACCGAATGTTTCGCCAGCAGGATCCGAGAGTGGATATAATTAAAAAGGTGATTCCAACATACGCTATTACCGAGGAACAGAAGTTGTCGCTCGAGGTGCTGGAGACTATTGAAGAAACGGCATCTGCGATTCTCAATCCGAAAGATGTATACGTAAACATCTATTTTTATTCGGCACTACTGTTTCACTACCTGGGAATAGAACCGGAAATGGCACCATGTTTTTACGCAATCGGAAGGATGGCCGGCCTGGTTGCGCGTGTCCGTGAATACTTAGCTGATAATCGACTGATTCATCCCAGGGTAAAATATACCGGTGAGCTGAATAAAAAATATTTAACGTTGGAAGAACGATGAAGCCATTTCAAAAAGAAATGGAACAGACATATAATCGTGGCATGGAAAGCCTGTTTGTCGGTGAAACTACCATCGGGAAAATCGAAGGAAAAGAGGGTAAACTCTGGTATCGAGGTTTCGACGCTGAAGAACTGGCAAAAGTCAGTAATTTTGAGGAAGTATCATACCTCCTTATTCATGGCGATCTTCCGACAAAATCTCAGTATGACAGGTGGTGTAAAGAATTTGAGCTCTGGCACGAACCACCGGATTCGTCGCTGAAAGTTCTTGAATATCTTCCGACCGAAACACACGCGTTAAAACTATACCGAACGATGCTGACAATTGCCGCTTGCCATATCCCTGAAGGTGAAAACACCCGTATAGAGGCACAATGGCGACGGCCGGCATTAATCCTTGCCTGGTGCTCAACAATTGCAGCGGCAGCTATCTGCCATATACTGGGGAAAGAAGGAAAACCATACAACCCGGATAAATCATTTTCTGCAAACTTTCTCGCTCAGGCTTTGGGTAAAGAACCGACGGATGATGAGCTAAAAGCATTTGATGTCAGCCTGATTGTTCAGGCTGAAGACGGAGTCCATGCCGCGGCGCTGGCAGCGTTGACTGTTATTTCGACAAGGGCGGATCTTGGCAGCGCTGTACTTGCCGGGATGGGAGCCCTCTCGGGCGACCTGCAGGGTGGAGCCAGCCAGTTTGCTTTCCAAAACCTGGTTCAGCTCAAATCGGTTGAAGAGGCACGGGAATGGGTAGATCAGAAACTGAATGAGCGATACAGGTTCCCCGGCTTCGGTCACCGGAATTATAAAACTTTTGATCCCCGTGTTCGAATCCTTGAACCTTTCGCTGAAAAACTTCTGACAAAAAATGGCGATCCCCATCTCTGGGATATCTACCGGGTAATAAAAGAGAAGGTGGAATCGACACTTGGTAGCAAAGGTGTCTATCTCAACGTAGACGGTATTACGGGGCTGATTTACCACGCACTCGGTTTCCCACCTGAGTCTTTTTCAATCCCTTTCGCTTTGGCAATTCAAACCGGCTGGATGGCGCATTGCCTTGAGTATCTGTCCGAAGGTAAAATGTTTGAGCCGGGCGCGATCTATACCGGTTAACAGCTATTATGTGAATTTAACTATCCTGTTTAATATCGATTTCTTATCATGTTGATATACCATCCAGATAAATTATAAAACCTGGTCAACAATGTTCCTAAAAATTGATTATATTTAATTAATCACTCTGAATCTTAGAGCGACATGAAATATTGCGGATATTTACATGAAAAATGGCAGTAAAATATTGTTATTGTTATTGATGGTTATTTGTAGTGTACCCGATGCATTTTCAGATGATTTCTACACACAGTCTGAAGTACTTTTTGATGACGCAGTATTGCCCTCTATTTATATCACCATTGATCCTGACTCCCTCGACTGGTTACTGGAAGAATGGAACCTGGAAAATCGAAGATACCTTGAAGCCACTTTTCGGTATGTAAGTCCGGAGATTGATACAACCATTGAATCTGTTGGTTTCAGGCTCCGCGGCAACACATCACGTTATGCGCAAAAAAAGTCTTTCAAAATATCTTTTGGTGAGTTTGGTGATACCAATCGTTTTTATGGATTGCAACAGATAAATCTCAACGGTGAACACAACGATCCTTGTATAATCCGTTCGAAGATTTGCTGGGATTTGATGAAAGAGTTTAATGCTCCATCCAGCCGTGCAGCGCATGTAAAGTTATATACAAACCAGGAATACCGGGGATTGTATATCCATGTGGAGGAATACGACCGGACTTTCCTCCAGGGCAGGTTTGGTGACGATAATGGTAATCTCTATAAATGTTTATGGCCGGCTGACCTGGAATATATTAGCGCGAATCCTGATGATTACAAGTATACTCATGGTGAGCGCAGAGCATACGATCTACGTACAAACAGGGAAGAGGACGATTATACGGGCCTGGCTGATTTCATTGACATTTTAAACAACACACCGGTTGATCAATTCCAGGATGAACTGGAAACCTGTTTTAATACCTGGGACTTCCTGCAGGTTCTGGCAACTGAGGTGACTACAGGCCACTGGGACAACTACTGGTATAATAAAAATAACTTCTATCTCTATCATAACCTGGTGACAGGGAAGTTTGAATATATCCCATTTGACATGGACAATACATTTGGAATCTGGTGGGAAATTTTCGGTGACAATGAAGAATGGGGAATCGAATCTATTTATGACTGGGGAAATTTCGGTGATCAGGATCGTCCACTTGTTGATCACATCCTTTACTTTGATCAATACAGGGACCTCTATTCCTATTTCCATGAGAGAATATTATCAGAAACATTTAATGATATTGAACTCGAACCATATATAGAGAATCTACGAGAGATAATTGACCAGGCGGCAATGAGTGACATCTACCGTACCCTGGATTACGGTTGGAGTTACCAGGAGTTCCTGGATTCCTATGACGAGGCGCTAGGTGCTCATGTTCACTATGGATTATATGAGTTTATCGATACAAGGTATAATGCGTCGATGGATCAGCTGGAGATTGGAGAGATTATTCCTTTCTACGTTCATGATCCTGTCCTCCGTTTTAATCCCAATCCGGGTGAAATAGAAGTTGAGGTGGATATATTTGACGATTCCAATCTAACATCTGTGACACTATATGTATTCAATGAACCTGATCCTGTCAGCTATGAACTTGAATTTACTGAAGAATTTTTTGACGGGATTGTAGCATACTTTAGATTCAGCGGTATAATTGGAACAAACCAGGCCGATGGCGCGATAGCATATTATCTGGAAACGGAAGATGAGGATGGTAACATTTCAATAACTCCACGTAGCGCCCCCGAATCATGGAAATATTTCCGTTTTGAACCTTTAGTGATTAACGAGTTCCTGGCTTCGAACAATACAATCATTGCAGATGAATTTGGAGAATACGACGACTGGTTGGAGTTGTATAACTGTTCTGATTCACAGGTGTCGCTGGCAGGGTGTTCGATCACTGATGAGCCGGGTGATCCCGACAAATGGTTCCTGCCGGATACAGTAATTAATCCCGGTGACCATCTGTTAATCTGGACGGATGGCGATGACGACCAGGGAGATTTGCACACAACGTTCCGACTGGATCGCGATGGTGAATACATCGGTTTGTTCAGGCAGGTTGAGGATGAGTTTATTTTGATTGACAGCCTGTTCTTTGGATACCAGGAGACCGATGTATCTGTTGGACGAATGCCCGGTGGTACCGGCAACTGGGAATCGATGATACCCTCCCCCGGCTGGCCTAATGGTGAAACAGTAGTTGGTCAAACTTTCAGCTCTGTACCCGAGGATTTTATGCTGCATCCCAACTATCCCAATCCATTTAACCCGGGAACTTCTATTTCGTATTCATTGGGTAATACTGGTAACGTGAAAATATCGATCTTCAACTTACTTGGACAGGAAGTTTTAGAGCTGGTAAATGAATCACAGGAAGCCGGTAATTACAATTATTACTGGAACGGAAACAACTCTGGTGGCTTGCCGGTTTCAAGTGGAATATATTTTTACCGGTTAGAAGTTGAAGGAAGAAGTAGTTCTGATTTCACTCAAACACGAAAGATGCTGTTGTTACGTTAAAATGTTGTCGCGATAACAATACTACAGCTAGTTACTTGTATTGTAGGAGGTGTCGTCCCCGACTTGCCTGTCCGCCGAAGCCTTGGCGACCGTGGAATCGGGGCTTGCCCACCAGTGTCTAAGGCGGGATCCAGTGTCTTTGGTTTTAAGCACTGAAAATCGGATATTCAGACAAAAGATTATGGAGAATTAGATGATAAATAAATCCCATCATTTCTTGACAATCATTTTGAGACCAGCATTCTCCATTTTTTGCATTTCATTCATTCTCTCCATATCCGGCTGTTCAGTCACAAGCTACATGACCGGTAATTTTATTGATGGGAAGAGAAGTTATCTGACGGATATTGAATTCAGTGAAATAGACAATAAGCTGAACCAAGGTGATGATATTGTCATCGTTTTTGAAGATGGCACGCCGTTGGAATGTGAATACATATCAGCAGATGCAGGGAGGAGCATAAATGTCAAGTATGAAAACACCGAGATTGAGGCACTGATATATAAACCGTCTATCCATCAAACATTCGATTATCATCAAATAGCCTCTATTTCACGTGTCGACAAACCTTCAACAGGCAGGATAATTCTGACACCCCTGGGTTTGAATATGGATTTCGCGGCTGCTGCGATTCTGCTAATTGTATCTCAATCTGACTGAACGTGGCATCTAGACACTATTAAAATAGGGCTTAATTGATATAGTGTTATCATCTAATTTTTATTAATTGCCTGCCAATCCATACAGTTCACCCCCTATATAATTTAGCGAGGAACACTTCATTGCTATAATTTTCTTTGCCCCCGAGGGCGGTAAGACTTGCGGCAGGGTAATTCTGGCGAGATATTTATATCTGTATTTTCCGTGGATGGGATCAGGTTAACAGGACAGGTGTAAATGTGAATTTCTGGAATGAGCGTATCAAGGAAGACCCGGTTCATGTGACGGTCGCAGACCGTTTACTGAAAGACGAAATCAATGGTTTAACGCCCGGTAAGGTACTGGATTTTGGTTGCGGTTCGGGTAAAAATGCTCTCGAACTTGCTAAAAACGGTTGGTCTGTTACAGGTGTTGACTGGGAAGAGGAAGCGATTGATAAAGCCCGATCTGATGCCTGGGAACTGCAACTCGATGTGGAATTTTTCCTTTCCGACCTCACCTTCTGGAAACCGTCCGATAAGTATAACCTGGTAATCTGTACCTATGCTCTTCCTGGAAAAGAAGGATCAGAAGATGTCCTCAAAATCGCCATGGAAGCGCTGGATGATGGTGGGATTCTGCTCGTCTCTGAATGGGATAAATCGATGGCGGAAAACTGGAATATTGACGAGGAGGAGATGTTCTCGCCTGAAAGAATTGTCGATCTGCTTTCAGGTATGACTATCGAAAAGGCTGAAGTACTTAATATCAAGGACACCTTTGGAAAGCATGATCCCCGCGCAAAGGCAGGCCGTGACGCTAATGTCGCGTTTGTCCGGGCGAAGAAGGGGTAGCTTACGCATCGAATTTTGTATAATGTTTGAACAGATAAATCCAGCTGAATCAGCCGGATTTAGTTATTTTAAGGATTGGGATTGCTTCGCTTTCCCGCTGCTGCGGGAAAAGCTCGCAACGACACTCTTTTTTTCCCGGATTCGCATAGCGCAACCCGGGCTACAAAAAAACCGGCTGATTATCAGCCGGGTTTTCTTTTAGACCAATACCGCCAGCAACGGAGCATATATTCACAAGGCAGTGATCGGCATGTAGATCTCGAACTGGTGCTTGTGTTCCGGGTGCTCCTTGGGATCGTTGAGGTAGAGCTCAAAAGGTGGACGGTCGTCCGGGGTGTATCCACTTTCAGGCAGCCAGCTGCCGTACAACGCTTTCCATGCCAGGGGATACTCATCTGCATTGACCTCAAACTTGCCGATGGCATATTTACCACCGCTAACACTCATTTTACCCACTTCTCCACTTACCTCGGTGTCTTCGGGAACGGTCATACAGACATCGATCCGAAGCTTGTCGTCATCCGTGAGAGATGGATCATCGTGGTAAATGGTCATGAACCTGGTTGTTTCGGGATTAAACAGGTTCTTGGGACCAGCCCATTTCATAAGGTTTGTAAACAGGCGGTCGAATAATTGTTCATCACCCCTGTAGGGTCCAACGTGACGGATATAAGCTACTGTCATATCCTTGACATCCTCTACACGGACGTCGACATCAAATCCTGGTTTTTCTACCATTTTTAATCTCCATGTAAATTGACCTGTGACGGGATCAATTTGCAGAGAAACAGACCCGTTTTCTTCACTCATATTGCCGTCCGTTTGATGAATCTTGCTATTTTTCTCCATCTTGGCGAGTTTGCGGATGTCGATTGAATTGCGCCAGTCGGACGCGCTTACTCCGAACCGGTCCTTGAATGCTCTTGCAAATACTGCCGATGAGGTGAATCCAAGTCCAAAAGCTATGTCTGTAATTGAAGAGTTTTTACTGACGACCAGTTTAAAGGCAGCCTTCTCCAGCCTTAAACGGAGAATAAACTGGTAGAGAGATTCGTTCATCACCGCGGAAAATATCCTATGGAAATGGTAACGGGAGAAGTTTGCAATCTCTGCCACCTCATCCAGTGTAAGTTGTTTATCGAGGTTCGTACTGATGTAATCAATTACACGGTTGACTCGTTTTATATGTTCACTCATTTATTCCCCCTAGTTCATAATTTTGTAATAAATATAGAATTCCCCGTCATTGCGAGCGCAGCGAACCGTAGCTAAGCGGAGCTTGCGGTGTGCGAAGCACAGCCGTGAACCAAGCAATCTCATCGGACAAATAAAAATGAACTCAGGATTTCTTCTCTACTCCAATGACGCCTATTTAACCAAAATAATTACCAATAAACAAGAGCTGAATGTTAGTTCCGGTATTGTACAGCCAGAAAAACTCCATTTCTCCCTTGACTTTAGAATTAGCATGGCCTAACTTTTTGCTTCAAAGGTATATCGCATAAACAAAATTAGCATTAAGGAGATAGCAATGAAGTTTTTCAAAATAGCAGCAGTTTTACTGATAGCAGGATTAATTGCCGGTTGTGGACAAGGCTCTAAGAAAGCTAAGCAGGATTTGTCTAAAAGAACAATCAAGGTGGTCGCGACCACAGGTATGATAGGCGATGCCGTTTCGAATGTTGGAGGAGACCGTGTATCGGTGACAACTCTCATGGGGCCTGGAATTGATCCTCATTTGTACAAGGCGAGCGAGGGTGATGTCCGTGTGATGTCTAACGCGGATATAATATTTTACAACGGTATCCATCTTGAAGGTAAGGTGACCGAGGTTCTGGAGAATATGCACGGAATGGGAATCGCCACTCATGCCGTAGCCGAATCTGTTCCGGAAGAGAAACTGGTTGAAACTGAAGGAGCGGCTGATCCTCATGTCTGGTTCGATATTGGGCTATGGAAATACGTGATTAAGTCAATTGAAGAATCATTATCTCAACTCGATCCCGGCCATTCAGATACCTACAAATCACAATCTGAATCGTATCTGAAAGAGCTGGATGAACTGCAAACGTATGTCATAGAGAAAGCGCAATCCATTCCAGAAAACAACAGGGTTTTGATTACAGCACATGATGCATTCGCATATTTCGGCAATGCTTATGGTTTTGAGGTACATGGTCTCCAGGGTGTCAGTACGGCAACCGAGGCAGGAACCGCAGATGTTCAGAACCTGGCGAAATTTATTGCGGAACGGAAGATACCGGCAATATTTGTTGAATCTTCGATCCCGGTGCGAACCCTTGAGGCGGTTCAGGCTGCTGTCGAGTCACGTAACTTCCAGGTCAATATCGGCGGAGAACTGTTCAGTGACGCAATGGGCGATCCGGGTACCCCGGAAGGTAAATATTTGGGGATGTTCCTTCATAATATAGATACAATCACCAATGCTCTATCAGGTGACAGTGGCAAATAACCCTGAAGAAAGTTCACCATGAATACGGAGAATATTGCAACGGATACAAACGCAATCGAAGTGATGGATCTGACCGTTGCCTACCGTGACAAGCCGGTACTCTGGGATATAGACCTGGAGGTTCCCCAGGGAGTCTTGATGGCTGTAGTCGGACCAAACGGAGCAGGCAAAACAACGTTGTTAAAATCCATACTTGGCCTGGTTAAACCGGCTGCCGGGCATGTACGGATTTTGAACAAGCCGTATGATTCGGTCAGACAGAAGGTTGGTTATGTTCCCCAGCGCGGAAGTGTTGATTGGGATTTCCCGACAACTGTTTTGGACGTTGTGATGATGGGCAGTTACGGAAAACTCGGTTGGGTGCGACGGCCGGGTAAAGCTGAAAGAGAACTTGCTTCATCTACCCTTGAACGCGTAGGAATGCAGGATTTTGCCGGTCGTCAGATCAGCCAGCTTTCTGGAGGTCAACAGCAACGGGTTTTCCTTGCCAGGGCAATACTCCAGGACGCGCAGGTTTATTTCATGGATGAACCCTTCCAGGGAGTAGACGCTACCACTGAAAGAGCGATCATCGAAATACTGCAGGATTTCCGTGCCAAGGGCAAAACAGTCCTTGTAGTCCATCATGACCTTCAGACAGTTCCTGAATATTTTGACTGGGTGACTCTGCTGAATGTCCGTCGTATTGCCAGCGGACCTGTTGATGAAGTTTTCACAGAAACAAATCTCAGGCTGGCATACGGGGGGAGGGTGGCATTTCTTACAGACCATCATCCCGGAGAACCCCTGGCCGAGCATGCTTCAGAGACTAATGATCAGTCTAAGCAGGACGAGGGGATTGAATAATGCTCGCAATGTTTTTTCAAGATTATACCTTGCGTACAGTTGCCCTTGGATCTGCGTTACTGGGAATAGTCAGCGGTGTCCTGGGATGTTATGCGATGCTGCGAAAACAGAGCCTTCTTGGTGACGCCATCAGTCATGCGGCATTGCCGGGAATAGCCCTGGCGTTTCTTTTCACACAGTCTAAATCAACAATAATATTGTTGATCGGGGCTGCCGCTGCCGGACTGATCGCCAATCTTAAAATCATCTCAATTGTACGTAATACAAGGATCAAGGAGGACAGCGTCCTGGGAATAGTACTCTCAGTTTTCTTCGGTTTCGGACTGGTTCTCCTGACATTTATCCAGAGAATGCCGACAGCCACCCAGGCTGGACTGGATAAATTCCTCTTCGGGCAAGCCGCGACCTTGATGGAACGTGACCTGGTAATAATGGCAATACTTGGAATTCCAACATTACTGTTGGTTGGTATATTCTGGAAAGAATTCAAACTTTTAAGTTTTGACCCGGATTACGGCGCGACTTTGGGATATCCAATCAGAACCATAGAAATCCTCCTGACGACACTTATAGTAATTGCAATTGTTATAGGATTACAGACAGTTGGTGTTGTCCTGATGAGCGCGATGATCATCGCGCCTGCTGCCGCAGCTCGTCAATGGACTGACAGGATGGGATGGATGATACTCCTTGCTGCACTGTTTGGTGCCTTATCCGGGGTGTCGGGTTCGATGTTGTCATCAGTAATACCTAAACTGCCTACAGGACCAACCATTGTTGTGATGATAAGTGCGATTGTCGCAATCAGTCTGCTTTTTGCGCCAAACAGGGGGATTGTCTGGAACTGGCTGAAGATGAAACGTAACCGGCGGAAATTACAAATCAACGCTATCCTTGAGGATCTGTTCCTGCTGGCAAAGCAACATGACAATCCTTCACATGCTCATTCCATTGCAACCTTAAGAGCCATGGCTTCGGGTCATGGAGGTGTAGACAGAAGCCTTGAGGAATTGGAGGCTCGTGGATATGCGAAAAAAACAGTGGGTTGGTCACTGACACCTGCCGGATACAAAGAAGCTGTGAAAATGGCTGAAACCATGGGAGTGCGCGATGGTAACAGCACAATTTGAGATCCAGGCAATCGGTGTTGTCGTAGCCGTCGCTTGCGCGCTTCCGGGTGTATTCCTGGTATTGAGACGGATGGCGATGATGTCCGACGCGATCAGTCATTCAATCCTCCTGGGTATTGTACTCGCGTTTTTCCTCGTAAAAGATCTTGCATCGCCGTGGTTAATTGTTGGTGCAGCTATAACCGGTGTTGTAACAGTCAGCCTGTCCGAAATCCTCCTGAAAACAAGGCTGGTAAAACAGGATGTTTCAATTGGATTGGCATTTCCACTTCTCTTTTCGCTTGGTGTAATTCTTATCAGCAGATACAGCGGTAATGTTCACCTCGATATTGATATGGTTCTGCTGGGTGAACTGGCTTTCGCGCCATTCGACAGGTTTATTGCAAATGGTATCGACCTTGGTCCACGAAGTTTATGGGTGATGAGTGGAATCCTTCTGTTGAACGTCGTGTTCATTGCAGTATTCTTTAAAGAGTTAAAAATAGCCACGTTTGACGCAGGTCTTGCAGCTTCTCTCGGTTTTCTGCCTGGGGTTATCCATTACGGTTTGATGTCTGTTGTTTCTGTTACAGCAGTCGGAGCATTTGACGCTGTAGGTTCAATCCTGGTCGTGGCTCTGATGATTGTCCCCCCGGCGACGGCCTACCTGCTTACAGACCGGTTATTGATAATGATTGCTCTCAGTGCGTTTTTCGGAGCATTGAGCGCAATTTCCGGTTACTGGATGGCACATCTACTTGACGCTTCGATAGCTGGAGCTATGGCAACAATGGCTGGTGTGTTTTTTGGATTGACCTATCTGATGGCGCCAAATAGAGGTTTGCTGGCAGTCGCCCAACGTCGTAGAGACCAGAAATGGGAGTTTGCCAGGAAGATGCTGACCGTCCATATGTACCAGCATGAAAACACTGAGGATGAGGAAACGGAGTGTAGCTTACCTCATCTACAGGATCATTTTATGTGGACTCAACATTTTGCCCAGACAACGGTTAAATCACTGGTACGTGATAAACTTATAGAAATCGAAAACGGAATATTAAAACTGACAAAAAACGGTCGTGAAGTGGCCAGGGAAGCGATTGTGCAATAAGAATAGAATATTCAGAATAGAATAAAGGGATTATGAAGTTTATCATGATCCCTTTTTTAGACCATTTGAACCGAGCCATAATAAAAGAATATATTGGAGCACTCAAATATTAAAGGAAAAGGGAGGGATTGAATACGATGGCAAGGCTACTTTCGAAGTCTGATGTTATGCAGGTTCTCAACATGAACGATACAATCGAGATCCTGGAAAAAGCTTTTCTCGACCTGGCAACCGGGCAAGCGGATATGCCCCAGCGGACACCAATTGTATCCCAGGAATATGGTGGACTTTCGCTGTTCATGCCTGCATACCTTAAGGGAATGGGTGCCCTGGGTGCCAAGATAGTAACTGTCTACAAGGACAATCCAGCCAAATTCGATATGCCTACTGTCCTAGGCACCATCATTCTGCTTGACGAAAAAACCGGGTTACCGGTGGCTTTAATGGACGGCGGCTATTTAACGGGAATGCGTACAGGTGGAGTAGCCGGTCTTGCGACAAAAATCCTTGCCCGCGAAGACTCAAAGATTCATACAATGTTCGGAACCGGTGGAATGGCAAAAACCCATGCCTGGGCAGTTGATTGCGCACGAGATATAGAAAAACTGGTTCTCTTCTCTATCGATCCCATGGACAAACGGGAAGCTTTCCGTGATTCTCTGAAGGAGATTATTGATTGTGAAATGGTAATCGCTGATAATCCTCAAACCGCAGTTGGTGAAGCAGATATCGTCACCCTGATAACCAGCTCGAAAGATCCGGTTGTTGAAGGATCTTGGTTTACGCCGGGGACACATATTAACGGTACTGGCTCCCATGCACCAGCCATGCGTGAGCTCGACTTGGACACAATTTCCCGGTCAAAGGTAGTTTGCGACCTGGTTGATGCCTGTAAAGCTGAAGCAGGTGACTTTATGATCCCTGTTGATGCGGGAGAATGGAGCTGGGACCAGGTTCACGGTTCACTGGGCGATGTAATTGCAGGCAATATATCCGGCCGGGAAAATGATGAAGAAATAACCCTGTTTAAGAGCGTTGGATTGGCCATACAGGATATTTCAACTGCATTGCATGTTTATAACCAGGCTTCAGAAAAACAGGTAGGGACTGAGTTTAATTTTTAAAATTCAAAACCGTATTTGGCAGCTAGTTTACCGGTAATTTGATTTATTTGTTTAACCTGGTCGTCACTCAGTTCAGATTTCCAGCGGATATCTTCATTGATTTTTTCAATCTTTCTCTTTCTCATGGCATTGCCATGGATGTGGTAAAGCTTATGGTCAATGTTTTCCAGTTGAAAACTGTTCTCAATTCCCAGGAATTGGGATATTATTGACATCCATTGCCCGGGATTTTCGCATAGTTGATTATAGTTAACCATCAGCACCTGGTCTTTTTCCAGGTGCTGATTTGCTAACAATTCAACTCGATTATTAAAATTATTCCAGCTGGCAGCGACTTTTGAGATTTTCAGGTTCTGATTTGTTCTGATGATAGAAGCAACAACACCCCTCGGATCCCTGACAAGGTGAATAAATTTGAATGATACATCCGGACGTTCTTTTTCCCGTGCAAAAAGTCGCATCAGGTAAAAACTTTTACTTGCATCGACAAAAATATTGGCTTCAGCTACTCTTGCCGCGACCTTTGACACGTTTATGGCGTACTCCAGTCTTAATTTTTCCTGTTTCCAGTGACTGCTAAAAAATCTTGCCGTTCTGTTCCTGATTGTTTCATATGGTTCAGCCATGGGGTAATGAATAATTTTTTTAGAAAAAGAAGTTATTCTCCGGTCGAAATCAATATTGTGTTCAAAATATGATTTACCCTCTTGGTTCAATTCTTGTTCGACTTTGTTCCAGAACGGGCATTGGTCAAATGGTTCAAGGCATGAACATCGTGGCCTTCCTTTTATGTAAGTGGGGAATTCACCGACAGAACAAATTTCAGGATGTGTGGCCAGCAGAAACGCCAGCAATGTAGACCCTGAACGGCTTGGACTTGTTATATAAACGTACGATAATGGTGATTTAGGCTTGTTTTCTGATAACATGGAGTAGTTGTACCTGCTGAATATAATTTCAAATTTAAGACTAAATTAATTGAAATCGAGAAGATATTCAATTAAATATAAGCCATGTAGCAATCAAATTTGTGGGGAGGAATTATGCTGCGTTTGTTTGGAGTTTTATTACTTGTTTCGTTCCTGGCGATAGGATGTGATACGGATGATGATGAAAGTAATGAAAAACAGTCAGTCAGTGATACGGAAACATTGATGTTCGATGCGGGAGAGATTGGAGTTGTTTCTATTGGCAATATAAATGGGACAATAACCATCTCGACCACAACTGACGATTCTATAACGTCTGTTGTAACCAGAGAGTGTAAGGGATATGACGTCGAAGGAAATGAGGGAATGTTGGACAGTATTGACGTAAATCATAACGATACCAGCGGCAATCTCAGTTTTATAGTAGATATTCCCGACGAAGCGGGTGATTATGAATATTATGCTTATTTTGACCTGCAGGTACCTGCAACAGTTGGCTTGAATCTGTCGATTATAAATGGTGAAATAGAATTAGAAAATCATGAGGCAAGTATCAATGCAGGGGCTACCAATGGAGTAATAGAGTGTGATCTGGCTGAGTTAGCAGTGGATGATTCTCTAAATATTGGTTGTACAAATGGTTCAATCACCTTAACTCTTCCTGTAGATGTTTCTGCCAGTTTTGTTGCAAGCGTAGTAATCGGAACGGTCTCAGTAACAGGATTTCCATCGGTTAACTATACTCTCAATGAGGACGAACGTAAAACCGGTACATTTGGAGAAGGCGAAGCTTCAATAAATTTAGCCCTGGTAAACGGAACAATTGAGATAAGGAATCGTTAAACAGCAGTTATGGTTTGTAAGATAGCATCAATTTTACATTAAACTTACCGGGATTTATCATGTCTGAATATTGCCCGATCGAAGAGATAATCAGTGCACAACCGATTGTTGAAGGAGCTGGAGTTAAGCTCAACCGCGTGTTCGGTTACAACCAGGCACCAAAGTTTGATCCTTTCCTGTTGCTGGACGATTTCGGTTCAGATAATCCTGATGATTACATGGCTGGATTTCCCTGGCATCCGCATCGGGGAATCGAAACGGTTACCTATATGCTCGACGGGTTGGTTGAACATGGTGACAGCCTGGGTAATGATGGCGTGATCAAGTCTGGTGAGGTTCAGTGGATGACAGCCGGAAGCGGGATTATCCACCAGGAGATGCCTCAAAGGTTTGAAGGGCGATCACGTGGATTCCAACTCTGGGTGAACCTGCCAAAAGAACACAAAATGATGAAGCCGCGTTACCGCGAGATTAAGGTTGAACAGATTCCAATGTACCTGATTGAGGATGGGATCAAGATCAAGGTAATTGCAGGAACAGTAGGGACAGCAACCGGACCGGTAAAAGACCTAGTAGTAGATGTCGAATATCTCGATATAACTCTCAATCCCGATACCGTTTATGACCATGCTATTCAGAATGGGTACCATACAACGGCATATGTGGTTGATGGATTAGGATACCTCGATCCTGCCGGATCGATCGATGTAACCGAGGGGCAATGTGTACGATTTGGTGAAGGAGATGCAATTGCCATCCGTTCAGGGCATCTTCCATTCAGGATATTGCTTGTCTCAGGAAAACCTTTAGATGAACCTATTGCCTGGGGTGGTCCAATTGTCATGAATACAAGAGAAGAAGTGGATAAAGCATTCGCGGAATACCGCAGTGGTGATTTTATTAAGGAATAGGCTGAAGAAATTCCTTCAATAGTTGTAAAATAAAAACGCCCATCAACCAAATGGAGATGGGCGTTAACTTTGTATGCACAAAATTTATTTCAACAATACCATACGGCGCAGTTCAGAATAACTTCCCTGGGCTCCTTCAGCTTCCATTTTGTAGAAATAAATTCCGGAAGCAAATCCCTGGGCATCCCATGATACAGTATGATATCCTGCCTGTTTGTCGGCTGAAAGCAACCTGGTTACTTCACGACCGTTAAGGTCAAAGACTGTTATAGTTACATCTGCCTGCCCCGGCAGCGAGAAAGCAATATCAGTCGTTGGATTGAATGGATTCGGATAATTCTGCTCTAGTGAATAGGAAGCGGGAATCACATTCTGCTGATCGTGATCTACGGAGGTTAAGTCGAATGCGTAGTTAATCCAGTTAACCATCAACTGGTTACGACTGTCTACATCCGCGATCGCTTCAAACGGGAATCCAAGAAGCAGGGTTTTATATGTGTCAGTTTCGTTACGAACGCCTGCACGACGTACCATCGAATACCACAAACTTACTTCACCACCACTGATCGTTATTGAGGTTGGTACACCCCTGTTATCAGCGCCGTCTCCACCGCCGATGTCAAAGGATAGTCCGTTACCGATTGGATCGCCTTCTTCACCCTCAGCATGTATTCCTGCGGGATATTCCTGCTGGTATGCTGCGCCCATCATTTCTATCAGTGTTGAATTCGCCATATTTGCGGGTGCGTTACTGCCTGTAATCCAAAGGTTACCGCCGGCTTCAAGGTAGCTGACGAGAGCTGCTACATCTTCTTCCGTCATGATACCTTCTCCACCGGTGAACCAGATTGCGGCTTCAGGCACGGCAGAAGCAAGATCCATCGCGTCAAGCATGTACATGGAATTATCCCAGACTGAATAGTTAGAAGCTCCTGCTGTTATTACAGCGTCCAGGCTCTGGGTATAATATTCAGAGTACATGCCGCCGGGGACATTGTTTACAAGTAAAACATCATCACAGATGCCCGTATAGAAGGTTAAACTGGCTTCATAACCTGGAATGTGCTCAGAACTGAAAGTGAATGTAAAAGTACCATCATAAACATCCATATTGTCAGTAGTCTGAACAGTAAATGTACTTGTGTAAGTTTCATCGACACCCAGGTTAATGGTACCGTTCTCTGTCATATCTCCATCAGGAGTAGTATAGACATAGGTCCATCCCTCAGGTAAATCGCTGGTTACCTCAACAGATATTGCGTTGTCTTGTGGAATAAAATTCTCAAGATCAAACTCGAATACTGCCGATTCGCCTGCTCTTGTGAGATGCGCAAAGTGTTGCGTTGTAGCAAAGGTCAGATTGTCGAATGCAGCTTTCTCTGCGTTGATAACTTCTTCAGTGTTATCATTTTGTACAAAAGCAATGGCAGTGAGATTCTCGGGAAGAATTTCAAAAGTGTCCTGACCGTCCAATAATATGATTGGATAATCGAAGGTGAAAGTATAAACTTCGGTCGAATTCTCGTCTATTTCGAAATCAACACCTTCATGATCGGGTGAATAGGTTAGCAAGTCATTGTGAAAATCATTCTGTCCGTTGTTTCCACTATACCAGCCGGTAACTCCATTGGAAAGCAGGGCACACCTTAATTTGTTGTTACCGGTAACAGCTTCATCAGCACTGTTAACGATAACTAAAACAATTGCTTCTCCATCACCTTCATAGGAGAAAACCTGTAATCCAATTGGACTCTCAACATCAATCCGGTTATTGTACTGTGTGGCAAGCCCGTTAAAATTTCCTGGATACTGTTCAACCAATCCGTCAACAAAGCAGCTTGGCCAATGGGGTACAGGGTAATAACTAACCCGTCCGTCGTGATCATCTGAATATGACGACCAGGGATCAAAATCATCATGCGTTACAAACGCGACAATATTACTCGCATAAGGTTCTGTTGACATAAAATTTGCAAACGTCGGCGCCGCCGTCGCACACGGGCCTCACCAGTATGCCCAGAATTCTTCAAACATTACCTTCCTCTGGAATCCCATTGCCGAACTTGCAATAAGTCCGAATGCGACGATTCCAAAAACTAATTTCCTCAACATAATAAAACTCCTTAATGATACGAATATTCGATCAATGTTTTACTATCCGGCTCTTCTGAATTTCAAACTTTAATTTATTTAACAAGAATCATCTTCTTCATATCTGTAAATTTATCTGCACGTACCTGGTAGAAATAGATACCACTACCCAAAAGTGAGGCATCAAACTCAACATTGTGGTATCCGGGACTGACGTTTTCATTGACCAGTACGGCTACCTGCTGTCCCATGAGGTTATAAACGGTCAGCAGTACATCCTGCGCTTCAACAAGGTCATAACGGATATGGGTTGTCGGGTTAAATGGGTTCGGGTAATTTTGATGCAACGCGTATTTTGTGGGCATATCAACTACTTCTTCAACGCCAGTTTCTTCAATAAACTGAACAACCACGTCGATAGGCATTAATCCTGCCCACGGCTCACCTGTAAATAACAGTTCGGCAAAAGCGACGTCACCATCCTGGACAGCCGGTGGATCACCAACCCAGGCTTCAGTAATATCAGCGCTGATAGTCAGTGTGATCATTGCTTCGGGAGCCAGTGTGCCGGCTACAGGGCCATCTATAAACAGCCAGTCCTGAATCGGATCTTCCCAGGGAACTTCGAGGACATTGAGTGCTGCGTTCCAGTTGAGATCCGCACATCCGATGTTTTCAAAATCGATATTCACGGACGCAGTTGAATCAATTTCACCACCAAACTTAATGTCAATGATAATTGGATCCGTAATTGCTGAGCCTTCTGGGTAAGTCATGATGACATCAAGTGTTACAACATCCTCAGGTATTAAATCGAAGGCTCCGTATGTCTCAGCATAATAGTTTTCAAGCTCAAAACGGATATCATAGGTGATTACCGGAATATCCGGAATAGAATACATTCCATCTATATCTGTTGTCGCCATTAGTTCATCGTTCAGGTAAACCTCGACGCCTTCAATTGGTTCACCACCCTCTTCACATTCCACAACAGTACCCTCAAGAGTGCCAAACTCTGGTGGTACAAGGAACCAGTTCATGAAGTTCTCAAAGAAATCTTCACGAGTATTACCCTCTTCACCATCAACCAGGTTTCCTACCTCGAAGCTGAATGTTGCGGTTTTGTACAAGAGGCCCTCAAGGTCCCAGTAAATCACACCCGCGGCAAAGTCATCTGCTGGATTTATAAAAACTACAGTCGCGTCATCTTCCGCTGTATAATCGTCAACCCAGCTGTTCTCACCACCATAGGTCATGTCCATTCCTTCGGTGATAGTACCATCAACACCTTCGACGGATGCCAGATCTGAACCGCCATCGGCGACATCAGCCAGGCGGAAATAGGGCATCAGGTTTTCTGGTACAACCCATCCGAAAGTATCGCCACCCTCATGGTATACATTTCCACCGTTGTCCAGGTATTCCACAAGCAGGGTTTCGTCCTCTGAACCGGTCTCTATCGCATAGAAATTCGGATACATTCCCGTACAGACAAACACACCTTGATAGTCAGAGAGTTCATAATCAGCTAATGAGTTTGCTTCAATATAGGTATAGCCTAGATCGCCCAGGATCTCCATCACGTTTTCACCTGAGTCCGGAGTCGGATCCGGATTATAAATCAACAAATCCACATTCGGATCAGCGTAGTCAACCATTACCGTATTTGTGGGATTTGATTCCCCTTCATCCCAGTCAGCAGTTACATAATATTCATACTCACCATAATCTGGCAGAACGTCATCATAGGTTGTTTCGGTTGTTCGTCCAATTTCAGCGCCATCCCGATAGACAACATATTCTATAAATTCATCAATTTCATTGTCATTCCGGCCAAAGCGTTCATATATACTGCAGCTACGGTTATTAACAATACGATCATAACGGACACGTGGATTTTCAATAACCGGGAGCGGGCTGCTGCAAAGTTCAGACATTTCAACGGGTTGAGCTTGAACGGGATTCGGATTCGGATTTCCAAATTGTGCCAGCATCTCTATTTCATCAGCTATACTGACCTGGTTGATCTCAAGCCTGTCTGTCAAATCGAGAGAAGAGTATGAACCATATATTACAGCACCATCAGCGTAAGTGTCATCAGTAAATGCAAATGTCTCAATGTCATTTATATAGAATGTAAAATCTGATCCATCAGCTACAACTGTAACCGTATTCCATGAACCAAGCCCTGTATTGATATCCGGACTTGCTGTCCAAGCCTGGATTACAGCCGCGCCATCAGGATCGAATCGGAAGATCGAATATGATCCACCAGGAGTGATGTTGAACAGATAACCTGAAGTGGCATCGTTAGCAAACTCATCTCCCCTGATTATTAAACCAATACTGGAAGTTTCTGATCCTTCTGCACGTGATACTTCCCATTCATATATGCCATCTCCGAAAATGTCGCCATCATACTTGGCGCCCATCCAGTCATCAGTGCCTGCCCGATCACCAACAAGCATATTATCTGATACTTCCCATACGCCTGCATCCGGATCAAAGAGGAAATCATCTGCTACTCCATCGGTGAAATCATCAATAAGCAGGTTTTCCGTAATTCCAATCCAGTTTAATGTTACTCCACCCATACCGTCATGTACTGCACCAAGGTAGGAAGGATCGGGTGGTTCGTTATAAAAGAGAATTGCAAGCTCTTCGTATGGGTAATCCACAGGATCTACATCAACGGACGCGGCGAGGCCAATGGTACCATCATCATTCTGGATACCGATGAGTTCATCAGTATAATTCATATCACTGAAGCTATGATACTGCATCAGGATGTCACCATTAGGATAGAGAATGGTCTGGCACGTTACAATATTTGGATCACTATATTCGTAAATCCCGTCATATGATACAACAAAATTGCCGTCTTCATCTTCACCGTAATAGATTGTCCCGCCCTCTTCCGGATCCATATCCTGGGCGTAGAAGTTTATACTGTTGTAATAATCATCCTCTGGAAGATCACTTGGGAACCAATCATAACCTTCACCAAACGACAACAGACCGTTTGAGCCGATCCAGATTTCATCCCAGTCATTACCGTAAAAGTTAAATGTGAATGGAAGCGCGAATGGCCCCTGGTAGTCATCATCGCCCATATCAGTAATGGCGGTGCCTGTCTCGCTGATATCGATCCAATCATACATTGGACCAGCATCTTCATCACTATCGATATAATGAT
>JANQEY010000037.1 GCA_028278125.1 bacterium
GGTCGGTATAAATTATTTTCAAGTGAGATGTCGCTCAACATGCAATTGCTTCACGAAGGAGATCTGTTTAGTTTGTTTCATTTTCTGGATGAAAATGCCAAGGGCGCATATAGTGTTTCATCATGCAAATTCCAGGGGAGTCAGCCACTCACACTGAATAATTCCGATGCTTCTAATATTAACGCACGATGCTTACTAGAGTGGTATACGATTAAATTAGCCGACGGAAGTGATATCAATGTTTGATTCGCCGCTCGTAATTATATCCATGTATAAAATCGTAATATCCATATTAATACTGGTTTGCTATACCATACCTGCCATCACTAATGCTGTGGAGTTTGACCGTTTGTTCACTACCTCGGAACAGCGGCAGAAATTGGATGAATTAAGAAGCGCACAACCAGAGACTGTAGTAGAAGCTGATGATGAAGAGTCGAATATTGAACAGGAAAAAGAGGGAACCGTTGTAAAGGGTGCTGTTTACAGATCGAGTGGTAATAATGCGGTCTGGATCAATAAGAGTGGTAAAGGGGATAAGCTGTTATTGAAAATGGGAAAAAATTTTAATCTGGTTGGTAAAGATGTACGAAAGATCAAACAAATACGGAAATCGGAACCTCAGACACAATTATCCGATTAGTCTAATCTTTGTCAGTGTCGGGGAGCGCTGTTTCTAAGTTTTCATATATGGACTGTAATTCTGTTTCAAAGATTCATCATCAGTCCGGCACCGCATTACTGGGCTTTATGCTGATTATTGTCGTTAGTTTGTCCTATTATTTGATCCGGAACTTAAATCAGAATTTTCGCTTGAACAGTCTCAATGCTCAAACCACTAATGCTCTGGCTGAAGCTAAGCAGGCACTGTTAAGCTGGGCTGTCAGTCACCCTGTCAATCCGGGGGCTTTACCGATGCCGGATCGTAATGGTGATGGCGAGTATAGTGGTGAAAGCGATTGTTTTAATGGTGCGATAGGAAATAATTTATTGCTGGGCAAAATGCCATGGCGTGATGTGGCCAGCCCATGTAAAGATGCATCAGAATTATCCGGTCTGGGTTTATATCCAGTTGAACATACTGGTGAAGTGCTCTGGTATGCCGTATCAAAAAACCTGGTCTATGAATCTCCCAGTTATCCCATTATGTCAATCGCATTGTTGAATAAAACGATGGATTGGATCACTGTGAGGGATCCAAATGGGGTTGTGATTTCGGACCGGGTTGCGTTTGTGGTTCTCGCACCAGGAGCGGCATTGGGTAATCAGAATAGAAGTGGGACAGCTCCCAGTGCAAATCAATACTTGGATTCTGTTACTATTGACGGCACAGTATATAGTAATGCTGATACGGATCAGGATTTTATTATCTATCCAAATTCAAATTTAACGGCTGATCCGGTTGATAATTTTAATGATCGACTCGTGTTCGTTACCATTGATAAATTGATGGATGGTATTAAAAAGAGAGTCTTAAATGAGATTGGAAATTTTTTGTCTGGATATAGGAATGATGATCCGGATAATGATGACATAAGAGGTATAGATCCTGATTGCCCAATAACTGATCCCACCTGTGATGACATAAAGTTGCCCTGGCTTAGTCCGTTTTCTGATCCCAAATCAATGATTCCGGTGATCAGTGGTGTGGCAGACAATAGCAGTAACGGAGTGACATTGGTCGATTCCGGTGTGAACTTTACTAATACCGGAGTCAAAAGCGGTGATATCCTCCGTAATATTTCTGATGGTTCCATTGGTTTAATTAATAGTGTAGGGATTTCCAACCCTAACACCCTGACAGTCTCCAATCTTGTTCTGGGTTCGGATAATGATTTCGATAGAGGTGATCGATATTATATTACGCCGTTGTCTTACACATATTTGACTTCATATCTTTCCGGTACAACTACCGGCGGAAGCAGTGGTTTGACTTTAGAGGATATCAATGCGGACTTTATCCAGATTGGTGTGCAATCCGGGGATATCGTTGAAAATATAAGCGACGGTTCCAGCGGTGTTATCTCTGACATTTCAACCAATGAAATCATTGTGAAATCGTTGGCTGGTGGCGCGGAAAATGATTTTGATAATGCTGAGAATTATCAAATCCGAACTAATATGGGAGTTGCTACCGACGGGAGCAGTGGTAACGTTTTGGAAGATACCAGTAAAGACTTTCTTACCATGGGTGTCATGGCGGGTGATTATATATGGAACATCACAGATGATTCATTCGGGAAGGTGAACAGCGTAACGACGACAACCATCAGTGTGGACTCGCTGCAACACGGTACAGACAATAATTTTGATGTTTATGATGTTTATATTCTACCTCGATTCAATACTGTTTCAGGTACGTCTGCAGGACAATTAGCATTTCATGCTATTGGGGAATGGTTCTTTACTTCTTTCAATGTAGACTGGAATATCAGCGTCAATTCCGGCGATGTAGCATTTGATTCAGCCAACTTCCCTGGTGTTGATGACACTTATATAACAAGCCTTGAGAATCAGCTTAGTACCTATGCTGCCGCCGGAAATACGACATTCCCGGCAACAGACAGTGCTTGTGCATGGAGTACTCCTGAAATGGCCGAATGCCGGGGCAGTTCCGTTCAGAATATGAATATTTCAGGGACAGTGACTTCCGGAAATAACACCTCTGTATTAACCGATAGCAATGCTAAATTTATTATTGATGGTGTTAAGGGGGGTGATATCGTCCAAAATTACGATGATGAATTTAATTTATCGCCACCTTTATCCGGCATAGCAGATGCAAACAGCAGTGATAATACTTTATTTGATGCTGCAACTAACTTTGAAACGCGGGGAGTTACCGCATATCAATACCTTATCCACAATAACAGCACAGGTGTTCGAGGATTCATCACTGAGATTGTTGATAACAATACCATCAAAGCGATTGAGTTTGACAATCAATCGAGTGTAATGACTTTTTCCCCTGGGGACAGCTTTACGGTGTACAGCCCCGGGATTGCGGTTGTTACAAACGTAATAAGTAATACCGCTATCAATACTGCAAGAGTATCGGAATATAATCCCGGTTTTGACGGTGCAGTTGATGAATATTATCGGATCTTGACAGCAAGCCATTCATTTTCAGGAGAGGCAACCTCAGGCAGCGGCGCTACAACTCTGGAAGACACCCGAAAAGACTTCTTGGCTTTTGGTGTATCCATAGGTGATATTGTGAGAAACACAACTGACAATACTTATGGAATCGTTTCCAATGTTACTACAAATACTTTGAGTGCCATCATGTATCACAGCGATGGTTCCAGCCATGACTTTAGTAATGAAGACAATTACGTAATCTATCATGATTATGTTTATTCACGTCGTTATGAATGGAATACAAGATTGAAAGGAACAGCACAGGTTAATGTACAGTCGGGTAAGCGAGTGCGTGACGTTTGTCATGGCTATGATAATTTTTCCACGCCCTTGTGTCACACCGTTTCGATCCCGGTAGCCTTTTCGGGCAATGGTGGGATACCTTTAATCACGGCCCGCGATTATGAAGAGGATGGGGTGACTGAAGTTGGGAGGGCTATGTTCACCCCTGCTTCATCAAGTTCCGGTAACATGAGGATTGCCAATATAGATTACGGCTTGGCACAGGGAAATGGAGATTTGCCGGACTGGTTTATCCGTAACAAATGGTACCAGTACGTTTATATCGCTTACAGCAGTGGCGATATACCAGGAACTACTTCTGTCTGTACAGCAGGCGAGGATTGTCTGCAGCTCACAATCAATACGACCATCGAAAATGACATTCGTGCTTTGGTTATGATTACCGGAGAAGAAGGATTGAAGGAAGATGGTAATACACCACAATCCTGGGCTGATGCACAATTGGATGATTATGTTGATTTGGCAGAGAACAGAAATGGGGATGTAAGTACAAGCTATATCCGCATGCCAAGTTCAAGTACCTTTAATGATCTGATCCGAATTGCTTTTTCATGTCCTGCTGATAGAAGCGAACTATGCTGGTCATATTAGAAAGATCGAGGGGTTTTACCCTGATTGAGCTGACAATGGTAATTTTCATTATTGGTTTGATTTTGGGAGGCTTGCTTACCCCACTTTCTTACCGTTTGGAGCAGGAGAATCGTGCGAGAAGTAGAGACTATCTTGATGAGGTAAATGAGGCGATACTTGGTTACACATTGATTAATGGACGTTTGCCCTGCCCTGATTGTCCGGACTCAACTATTTGTATTGCAGGTACGGCTAATGATGGTATTGAAGATATGATGGGTGTTGCTGGATCACGGATTTGCGAAACAAGTATTGGTAATATCCCCTGGGTGGATTTACAAGTAAATGAATACGATGCCTGGAACAGACATTTGACCTATCGTGTCGAGCCAGATTTTGCTGACGAAACTGATGGTGCTGATGGCTGTGATACGGTTTCTGTCGGAATTTCCTTTGAATTATGTGCCAGAGGAGATATTGATATTTACAGTGCTTATGATACAGCGGGGAGTGCAGGTTATACCGGCAGACCAACCGTCGCTGATGATGTTGTGGCTGTTATTGTTTCCCATGGGGATGACGGCAACGACAGTTTACAAACGGATGTGCAGGTTGAAAATTTTGATCGAAACCCGGTCAATCCGGATACAGGACGAAATATTCTTGGTAGCTATACCACAACGGATCACAAGGACAAAGTCTTTATCATGAAAGATTACGCTGTTGAAGGTATCGATGCCTATGACGATTTGATGAAATGGATATCTCCTCATATCCTGATGAATAGAATGGTTCTTGCCGGTCGTTTACCTTAGGCTCAGGAATAAGGAAGGGAGCGGGGTAAAGTACTCACCGGAGCGGCAGTTCCATCATTATCTCCATGGATTCGACATGCATCGTGGATTATATCTCTTTGATAAGATTATCTTTTCTTTCAGTGTCCCATACTCTGCATTAGGTTCGAGAATTGGCTTATCTCATTTAGCCGCCCTTGATTGTCAGGGTCCAGGTATTCCATGATTAAAGGATATTGCATCTCTGCTGCCTCTCGTAATGTAGCAGCGGCTTGTTGGAATCGTTTTTGTTCATTCGGGTGGGAAGGGAGATTCCTGGCGACTGCATAGAGCGGGAGTAAGTTGCCGGATATCATGGTGGCAATATTACCAAGAGTGCGTCTGTCTCTAGAATAAGCTTCGCCTGCCTGTTGTTTATCCATGTTTGGATTTGGGATTAGTCCGATAACACAACCTGGGGTAATTGATTTGCCCACTTGTTGCTGATTGATTGGGTAAATTTCTCCAATGAGTTGGCTAGATGCTTTGGCGTTTCCTTGTTCATCGTAAGTGATAGAGTCGCCAACAGGCAAAATACACACTGTTTCAAATTGGCTTTGTCTGGTGTCTGAAAATGACTTGATTAGATTATTAATAATATTAGCTTGTAATCTTGTCAGTGTGCCTGGATCTTCAACTTTTTGTGCTAATTCGAACCACATATTTTGTTCCCAGTCGGGGTCGGTAAGATCTAATCCTTTCTGAATTGCTTGAAGTTCGGCATTATTGGGATCCAGTTTTAGGAGTTTTGTCGCATTTAAAAAATTAGCCGCAGCCTGAATAGTATATTCTTCCGATGGATCTAGAGGTAAGACAAAAATTGCGCGGTGACTGAAGCCTTCTGAGTCAATGTAGCGCCAATGCCTTATAATATCTTTTAACACGACAACCTGATCAATAGTGGCAACCAAGGGTGTAAAGCGACGTGATTCGGCTTGGTGTTTGGCGGCTGCATCATTAATCTGGCCGCGGGCCTCGCCACAGTTAACGCCGCTTCGCAACCCTAATAATCTGGCCGCTAATTCTGCAATCCCTTCAACACTTTGCCGGGCTTCAGTTAAGGCAACCATGATTTTACGTATGTCGTTGGACTCTGTTGAGATTCGCCGGTAATTACCAAACTCAATGTATTGAATGCCGGCTGAGAGATTATCGAGTAAAGGTTCTATGGCCGATTGGGCCGTGGCGATGAAATTCGGTACATGGATATCATCCGCAAGCCCTTGTGCCTGATAGCTTACCGGTGGGTTTAGATCACCCATGGGCAGGGTGCGGAAAACTTCCCTTCTAACCCCCCAGGAAAAACCATAATAACATTTCCGTGTATCCCTTATTCGACCTGCTAACGGTTTTGAAGAACTTCCGGTCTGATGTTCATAGCTCCAGACTACCCCTTTATAGCTTAAGTCTAAGATATGCTTGCTGCCATCATCGGCAGTCACAATAAAATTTTTCGGCGTTAAGTCCGTGTGGTAGGTTTCTCTCCAGTCTTGCCCATAAGCATTAGTTATTATTAAAAGCAAGCATAATGGAAAGATAATCATCGCATAGCGTTGTGACGTGTTCATTTTATTTGTGCCTTAATGGTTCTAACTAAAGAATAGTATTTTAATTTACTTAATATAAAAAAGAAAAAGTGATGGATTTATTTAGAAGATTGCTTTCAACTGTGATAATTCCCACAAAACCGGATAAATAATGTTTCACAGCGGAGGATTTTTCCATTAGGGTAGTTTGCATCCTGAGTGGGTAGGGGGTCAAATCTTGACTTATAGTATTTATCATTCTGTTGTCTAGTAATTAGCAGGGAATCAAGCAACCAACGCTTGAGTTAGCTGATTGAGAGATAAGGAATGTCTCGTCCCCTACGGATAGCCTATGAAGATACCTGTGACCATACGTTGATATTCAGGGAAGGCATGGATGGAAATTGGAAAACTATTTAGTGTCGGTCATTACTGCCCCGTTTCTCAGGCGGTGGCACGTTGACGAGAACGATTGAAGAAGGATCGAGAGCTTCCATTGAAATTAAATACGATAAGTAAAGACTTGACCCCATAACCACATTAAATGGGTGCAATCGGGATCTTGCCCTTACTCTTGATCGTACGTAAACAAAAGGTTGTGGCCAGACGTTGCACGCCGGGCAGGTGCGGAAATTTGTGACGCAACAGTTCATCGAACTGTTCGATGTCTGTTGTCAGGATGGAAAGCAGGTAATCGGTATTGCCGGATATGGCAAAACACTCGATGACACAATCATAAGCGGCAATGGCTTGTTCAAATTCATTGGCCATGGTGTGCTCGATAGTGACCTCTAAAAAGACCTGCAGGTTCAGGCCGATCTGACGTGGATTCACCTCGCCGCGATAACCGCTGATCACATCCGCCTGTTCCAGTTTTTGCACACGCTTCCAGCACGGTGTTTTTGATAAGCCGATACGCTCGCCTAACTCTGCATAGGAAAGACGCCCGTCGTTTTGCAATTCGTTCAGAATGGCACGATCATAGTTATCCAGCTCCATCATTAATGTTCTCCAATTAGTTATAAATATAGAAAAATATTCTACGAATATAGAATAAACAAGGACAAATAGAAACAATATTTTCAGTGTTTATTGTTATTGTACTACCCGGTTTTAAGCATTGGGAAACATTGGAGAGAATACGATGCATTTGATTGAAGAACCCTATCGCATCAAGTCGGTGGAGTCTTTACGGCAGACCGATAAAACCGAACGCCAACAGATCATCAAGGCTGTGGATTACAACATGTTTGCATTGCGTGCCGATGATATTTATATCGATCTGTTAACGGATTCAGGCACATCGTCGATGAGTACCCGTCAATGGGCGGCATTGATGCACGGAGATGAAAGCTATGCCGGCTCGACTTCGTTTTATCGTTTTGAAGCGGCTGTTAAATCACTGATGCCGTTCCGTCATGTTATCCCGACGCATCAGGGACGTGCGGCAGAATTTATCCTGAGTCGTTTATTTGGAGGTGATGGCAGGATAACGATCAGTAACACACACTTTGATACCACCCGTGGGAATTTCGAGGCTAGCGGTGCCAGCGCGTTAGATCTGAATATAGCGGAAAGTCATGATCCGGTTGTTGAACATCCGTTTAAAGGGAATATGGATATCAAACGTTTGACGGAAGTACTGACGGCTAAAAAGAATGAGGTGGCACTTGTCATTTTAACATTGACCAATAATGCAGGCGGAGGACAACCGGTTTCTCTGTCGAATATAAAAGCGACACACGAGATCTGTCAGCGTTTTGCCATACCGCTTTTTATTGATGGCTGCCGCTTTGCGGAAAATGCCTATTTCATAAAACTGCGTGAACAGGGCCAACAACAACGTTCCATCAAAGACATAGTGCAGGAAATATTTTCACTGGCTGATGGTATGACCATGAGCGCAAAAAAAGACGGGCTGGCTAATATTGGTGGCTGGCTGGCGTTAAACGATGATGAACTGGCAATGCAAGCACGTAATCAGCTGATATTGACCGAAGGTTTTCCTACCTATGGTGGTTTGGCGGGACGTGATCTGGATGCCATAGCCGTCGGTCTGGAAGAAATCATCGATGAGGATTATCTGGCACATCGTATTGCCATGACGGCATACTTCGGCGAGGCTATTGCAGCAGTAGGTGTCCCGGTAATGAGACCCTTTGGCGGTCATGCTGTTTTTATAGATGCCGGGGCACTTTTGCCCCATATACCTGCGCTGCAATATCCCGGACAGGTTTTTTGTGTTGCCTTATATGAAGAGGCTGGGGTACGCGGACTTGAATTCGGTTCGGTGATCTGGGGAAAACGGGTTGATGGTGTTGAAATACCGGCAGCGCTGGAATTGGTAAGGCTGGCCCTGCCACGTCGCGTTTATACACGTAGTCATTATGACTATGTCGTTGATTGCGTAGCAAGGATAGCACAACGACGTGATAAACTGCAGGGTATGAAGATCATCTGGCAAGCGGAATCCCTGCGACACTTCACAGCAAAGTTTGCCTACGGTTAAGCAAAGGTAGGGGGTCAAGTCTTTACATATAGTATTTAGCCTTCTGTCAACTGTGGTAATTCCCACAAAACCAGATAAATAATGTTTCACAGCGGAGGATTTTTCCATTAGGGTAGTTTACATCCTGAGCAATATATAAAAGAGGATTCGGAGCAGGGATAGGATGACTTTCTCCGATGTTAAAAAATAACACGACCTGAGCGCTGGCATAAAGAATAGAATAAACTCAACCCATACCAAGGAGGGTAACCATGGCAAGACCGTCAAGGACAGCATTTCCCGGAGTGCTTTATCAGATAGATCAGGTTCCGCGTCGATTGAATAATTGAAATAAAGGGGTGTTATAATTCCCAAATTCGATCGACATTGATCCTTTTGAATGAACGCTATCCATACGATTTCCCGCTATACGTTCCTTGAAGCGGTACGTAACAGACTGTTTATTTTGCTCGTTATTGTCTTGATCTGTATTTTGGGTTTGACGGAATTCATCGGGGAACTGGCGATTACCGAAACCAGACAGACACAGGGAGCCGTGTTGGGTGCCGGTCTCAGGCTGTTTTCGGTCTGTATTGTCAGCCTGTTTGTGATCACCACGATGGTCAGGGAGTTTAATGATAAAGGATTTGAGATGTTATTATCGTTACCCATACCACGAGCATCCTATTATTGTGGAAAGCTTCTGGGGTTTTTTTGTCTATCCATTGCTATCGCTGCAGCGGCGGGGATTATCCTGCTTTTGTACAGTCAAACAGATTTTATACTGCTGTGGTCTTTCTCCCTCCTGTGTGAGCTGCTGATAATTATTTCTTTGAGTTTATTATGCGTGTTTACCTTCAGCAACATAACGGTTGCCTTCATGGTGGTAATGGCATTTTATTTATTATCAAGAAGCATGTATGCCATACAGTTGATCAGTGACAGTCCTATCCTTGAGGTTGACACGTTTTCCCGGGAAGTGATGAATTTTATGATTGATGCGATAGCCTTTTTACTGCCGGAGTTGAATATTTTTACAAACAGCAGCTGGTTAACATATGGAGTGGAGGTTCACCAGTTGTTGCCTGTCCTCGTACAGACCATCATTTATCTTATACTCCTCGTTTCGGCAGGCATGTTTGATCTGTACAGAAAAAACTTTTAGAACTGATGCGATTCGGAGACAACATCTTTATCACAAAAGAACGGCCTGTTAAGGTTGTTCCGAAAGCCGTCATGGTGTTACTTGTGACAGCCTTGGTCCTGCAGATCAACTGGCATGCTCATCGCCCTTCTGCCTCGGTCAGGATATCAAGCTTGCCGGAACCACCGCACACCCTGTTGTTACAGGCTTTTAGTCTGGGGGAACAGGTCACCCTGTCCCGCTTATTAATGCTCTGGCTGCAGTCCTTTGATTATCAGCCGGGTATCAGTATTCCGTTTAAGGATCTTGATTATTCCAGGGTGATCGCGTGGCTGGATGTGATTTTGACACTCGATAGCCATTCAGGTTAT
The DNA here is from genome assembly GCA_028278125.1 of bacterium. Next base: position 10,377 of record JANQEY010000037.1, read on the forward strand.
CCGTTACTTTCCGCCAGCCGGCTTTACAGCCAGGTTCCCGACCCTGATAAGAAACGACAGATGCTGGAATTTGTTTATGATAAATATCTTGAAGATCCCGATAGCAGGTGGATGTGGATGGCTCATGCCGTTTATGTTGCCAAACATAATATAAAAGATCCTGAACTGGCGTATAAATATGCAAAAGCACTTCGCGTATATACGACGAAAGAAACAGCGCCTTCCTGGGCCAGACAGATGGAGTTATTTGTGCTTGAGGAACTGGGTGATATCGAAGGAGCCAGAATTTTGTTGGGCGGGTTGCTGGAAAGCGGGGTGATTAAGGATGCTAATGAATTAACATTTTTACAAGGGAGGCTCGATGATAAATGAAGTGGAACAGATTATTTTGAAATCACTATGCTGTCTGCTGGTTATAACGACAAAACACTATTAATAAGGAGAAGTTGATTCATGAAAAAGGAAAAGCAAAAAGGGTTTACGTTGGTGGAGATCACGATTGTATTAATCGTTATCGGATTACTATTGGCCGGTGTGTTAAGGGGCCAGCAACTAATGAATAGTGCCAGGGTACGGAACCTGGCGGATCAGAGTTCCGGGATACAGGTTGCATATTATAATTTTTTTGATCGATTCAGAAATCTGCCTGGTGATATGACCTGTACAGCGGCTACTACGGCTGTCGGGATTGGCGTAAGTCCCAGCGGTACCGCATGTACGATTAATGTCGGTGGTGATGCAAACGGCAGGATCGACTCCGTCACCGAGGCCGCAGCGGTATGGGCACATCTATCTGTCGCCGGCTTTCTTACCGGCATTTATGACGGATTGGTTGCCGATGATTCCGCATCACCTGCTGCTGCGACCTATGCTGCCACGGTATCGAATAATGGCGTCCCGGCAAACGCCTTTCAAGGAGCGATTATGCTTGCTCACAGCCATGATTATGTAAAGGGTAATGCGCGGGATTCCTTTGTTCGATTGACCTATTCCTTCGGCGGGAAAGTCCCTGCGGCGCTATTACGGGATCTGGATCAAAAGCTGGATGACGGTATTGCCGGCTCCGGTCTGATACGCTCTGCTTCGGAGGCGACTGATGCGGCTGTTGCCCAGGGGACATTCGGTGCTGTCAGTGATTATACGGCCGGTGACGATGATTGTCTGGATGATGCTGACCCTGCACAATGGAATGTGGATAGTGCCAATCAAACCTGTAATGCGATTTTTCTGTATTAATAAGGTATGTCCTCGCAAGCCGTAGTTTTCAAAGATGTCAGTAAATCCTATGGTGAGCGGCGGGTTTTATCCGGGATCAATCTGACAGTTTCGAAGGGCGAATATCTTGGTTTGATCGGTGTCAACGGTGCCGGGAAAACGACCTTGATAAAATCCATGCTGGATTTGACTTTGCCTGAATCCGGCTCAATTGCCATCTTTGAAGCGTCGTCTGCAACCACAAATGCCAGAAGCCGTCTGGCATATCTTCCGGAGAGGTTCACCCCGCCTTATTATCTGACCGGCCGGGATTTTCTGGATTATATGGCACGGCTTTATCAGCGGTCATATGAGCCGGATGAGATCGAGCATATATTGACAATACTGGATCTTGATTTTTCCGCATTAAAAAGGTCGGTCAGGGTTTTTTCCAAAGGCATGTCGCAAAAATTGGGGCTCGCGGCCTGTCTTCTAAGTAACAAAGAGTTGTTGGTTATGGATGAACCTATGAGCGGCCTGGATCCGAAAGCCAGGGCCTTTTTGAAACAGCATTTGGCAGAGCTCAAAAAGATCGGTAAGACCGTATTTTTCAGTACGCATTTACTCACGGATGTCGAGTCACTTTGTGACAGGGTAGCTGTTTTGCATGAAGGACAAATCCGCTTTGTAGGTTCTCCTGCTGAATGTTGTCGCTATTTCCAAACAGATAATTTTGAGGAAGCTTACCTTAGTTGTGTAGGCGCATAAGATGGGGTACGGGCACGTCTTGCAGGATTATTAGCTAACGCGCTTAATGAGATCATCCAATACTTCCGTAGCTCTGTTATGGATTCCGACGTGCTTACTTTCGCGTGGACCCGCAATATTAAGTATGCGGATTCGGTGCTTGTACAGCCAATGGACGATCCCATCAATATCTATGCTTTTATCGAGATCGATTATCAGACATGGTTTGTGGTGTGATTTCGCGGCCTTGATAGTCAATGCAGTACCCCCTTCAGGCCGACCCGGGTTTAAAATCAGTGTTCCATCCGAGTCCCTGACATTCCATTCCGTACGTATGGCGTAATCGGAAGCAGCTGTTTCATCCAGTGCGTATTTGGTATCGATGGGGCCATCTTCAGCGCGTCTGCCTGCCGGGCACCAGCCGCCGTGGGGAATATTATTGATGAGAGCCGTATCCAGTGCTGCACGATCAACACCGGTTTGTCCGCCGGAGATTATCTTGTCAATCATCATTCCAAGCTTTCTTTACCATCACTAACTGGGGGTAAGTCAGATTAACGGCGTCCGAACTTGCCCGCCGACGACTTAATGACGCGATGAGGCATTCTTCAAATTCTGCATGTTGCTGATTATAAAGCCATTCGGGTAAAATCCATGAAAATTTTTCCGGAATTGATGTGCAGGTATTTAGCACGTGTATGACAGATAATTTTTTTTTCATATTTTATTAATTATTGTTTTTTCATCCACTTACACAGCAATTTTACTGTTAAAGATAGACCGGATTTTACCGTTAAAGATAAAAGTGAAGAGGCTTTGAAACTAATTGGAAACACGACGGATCTTGTAATCGGGTCAGGAGCCTGATAAAAAGTACGCTGTGACACAGGGAGTAATCATGACAAACGAACAAAAATCTATCAAAGACCGGCGCGGTAAAACTTCAGAACTCATCGATCATATGCTGATTGAACGCAATCAGCTGTTAGCCTTGCTACTCCAGGTTTCAGGTATTGATCCTGAAGAAACCAGTGAACCCGATAAAGAATTACTGAATGAATTTTGCCAGTTACTGGTTGATTATATTGCCGCCGGTCATTTCGGTCTGTATGAGCGGATTGTCAAAAAGACAGAACGGCGCAAAAGCGTTGCTGATCTTGCCATAAAGGTATATCCAAAGATCGATGAAACAACACAATATGTGCTCTCTTTTAATGAAAAATACGATTTGAATAATCAGACCCTTGATCTGTCTTGTATTCAGGAGGATTTATCCAAGCTGGGTGAAGAGTTAACCAGCCGGATTGAGCTGGAAGATCAATTGATTAATCAGTTGTTTGAGTCCGCTGACACCGTCAGCGTCTAACCGGTTTCTCTGTTTTTTCCTTAATCCTGTCTGTTCACCTATGGTGATAATTCCGCTGCCCTGTGTTTTGCCTTAATGTAATCCTGGTGGGGAATGTATAATAAATCAGCGATTTTCCGGACGAAATATTCTTCATATTTATCAATAGTCATATCCGCAAAAGCAACCTGCCAGAGCAATTCAACAATTCTGATACGTTCGTCGAGAGACATCTTATCATTGATTAAACGGGTGAATTCATATAGCGAAACGGAATGATCAACTTCTTGTTTTGCCAGTTCAATGATGGTCTGCACATCAGTCTCAGGCAGATGAAACACTTTTTTTAAAGCATCTTCAATGACCTTACGCTCATCATCTTGTATCTCCGAGTCAGCGAGACTGATTTCCAGCATCAATACGGCCGCTGCCAGTTCCAGGCTGGAAGTATCGGAAACAGTATTCGTCCGGGCATCGACGGGAAACTGGGATTCGAAGAAATCCTTAAGTGTTTTCAGCATAGTAGATTGATATGGGGTATGTATTAATTCGATTGCTGCTTAAGAGTATAGTGTCCATGCTCGAATGTGTCGAAAATGGCATCAACCAGCGGGTGGTTAACCGGTTCCATACTATCGTCGTCCATCAGATTTCTTTCCGCCACATAGGTCTCGTGAAAGGCATTATGGACCAGCACCCTGTACCAGGGTCTATCTTTAGGAGGCCGGCTTAAAGCCACCTGTTCATACCATTCTTCACTCCCCTGAAAGACGGGATCCACGTCAATGATAACTCCCCTGTAATTAAATAGCTTATGATAGACAAGCTGGCCGATGCTGAATTTGGCTTTTATGGTGCCCATGGAGTTTCACAAAATATTTCCTGATGCAATAATCATAACAAAACTATTGTCCGACTGTCGGCAGATTACCGGAATCTTTTTTATGCGCATACCCCGTGTATTTATAGATAACCCCATTGAACCAGGTGTTGAGCTGACATTACCGAAAAAAACATCACACCATATCGGTAATGTATTACGCATGCATAAAGGCGAGAGGCTGCACTTGTTTAATGGAACAGGAGGGTATTTCCCGGCGGAGATAACATCAGTGAACAATCGCCATGTGATGATTATGCCGGGGGAGTATATCGGGGATGATTGTGAATCACCCTTAAAAATTTGTCTGGGTCAGGGTATTTCCCGGGGTCAGCATATGGACTACACCATACAAAAAGCAGTCGAATTGGGTGTCAGCACCATCGTGCCGGTAATAACGCAGCACAGTAACGTCAAATTGAATACAGACAGGACGGAGAAGCGGATGTTGCACTGGAAGGGTATTATTATCCATGCTGGCGAACAGTGCGGGCGTAATTTATTGCCTGAACTGGTACGCCCGCAAACATTGTCGGACTGGATGGAAACGGACAAAAACCCATTAAAGATCATTCTTGAACCCACGGCGACATCCCGTTTATCAGAACTTGCATCAAAGGTTACCAACATTTCGATTCTATCCGGGCCCGAAGGAGGGTTCAGCGAACAGGAAATCACATTGGCAGAACAGAATGGTTATATCCCGGTAAAAATCGGCCCCAGAGTGTTGAGAACTGAGACCGCGGCCGTTGCTGTGATTAGTATTTGTCAGGTTTTGTGGGGTGATATGGGATGAACCTGTCTCAAAATGGATCTTTTTTCCTCATACTTTGTTCTCGCCTTTCTCAAATGCTCATTTACTGGCGTGTAAATTCCGCTTTTCGAAAGGCTCGGGCCGCGTCTGAGTAAAAAATTCCTCATTTTGAGACAGGTTCTAGCTACAAGATATGGGTACCGAGCACCTATTCCAATTTAGGTGTACAATATTAACATTCATTTCAATTCGTATAGTTTATGGCCACGAACCCCATATACCCTGTCCCGCATCTTACTACCGCCTTATCCGGTCCGCTTCGTGAAGTAGAAACCCATATCATTGATCAAATGGTGGAGATTGAGTCCTGGTTTCGATATCAATGGCGATTAACGTCCGCGCCTTTCTATGCCTCTGTCGATCTCCGCAATGCAGGATTCAAGATTGCACCGATAGATACTAATCTGTTCCCGGCAGGATTTAACAACCTGAACCCGGCTTTTGAACCGCTTTGTATCCAGGCCATGCAGCAGGCGATCGAGCGTGTTAACGTCAATGTCGATCGAATTCTCATCGTCCCGGAGAGCCATACCCGTAATCAATTCTATCTGGAGAATGTTGCCGTTCTGCAGGAAATTATCGAACTAGCGGGATTTAAGGTCAGGCTGGGTTCGCTCATCGAAGGGATGGAGGAGTCTCAGACCATTAATCTGACTTCAGGCAGAACGGTTCATTTAGAACCATTGCAATATGAGGATAACAAGGTATTTGTCGATGATTTTATCCCGGACCTGATATTGCTTAATAATGATTTATCTTCCGGAGAACCTGCATTGTTTGAAGGGATAGAGCAGGTAATTACACCATCCTTGAAATTAGGCTGGTCAAACCGGCTTAAATCCGTCCATTTCAGCTTTTATCAGCAGGTTGCGCAGGAGTTTTCCAAATTACTGGATATCGATCCGTGGTTGATAGAACCCATGTTCAGTAACTGTGGCGAAGTGGACTTCATGAAACGGGAAGGTGAATCTTGTCTGTCGAGAAACATTGAGACTTTATTAAAGGACATTCAGAAAAAGTATGATGAGTATCAGGTAGATTGTCAGCCTTTCGTGATCGTCAAAGCGGATGCCGGTACTTATGGAATGGCGATTATGACTGTCCACAGTCCGGATGAGGTAATGGAATTAAACCGTAAGCAACGGACGCGGATGGCAACCACAAAGGAAGGACAAAAAGTAACCAGTGTCATATTGCAGGAAGGAGTCTATACCCATGAAAAATGGGGCGACGACGGGACGGTTGCCGAACCGGTGGTTTATATGATCGATCACAATGTTGTCGGCGGGTTTTACCGGGTACATTCGAAACGTGCCACCAATGAAAATCTCAATGCTCCAGGCATGCGATTTGAACGGCTGGCATTTGATAATTGTTGTATTTCGCCGGATAAACAGCAATCTCCGGATGCTCACCCGAACCGCTTTTACACTTACGGTGTGATCGCACGTCTGGCATTACTTGCCGCGGCCAGAGAAAACGCAGGTTTGGTTTAAGGAACCCTGATTAAATAAGAGTTTCTTTAAACTAACCCTTTTGTTTTATTAGCTGCCGCACGTGATGAAGATGTCTCCGGCTGACCGCTAATCTTTCATCGATGTCGGCTAACCGGATATAGTGGCTGCCATCCTTATCTTTTTCCAGGGCAATAATATATTCCGGGGCAATTAATGCATTTCGATGGATACGGATAAAACGGTCCGAAAATTCCGTCTCCAGCGACTTCAGTGATTCATCGATCAGAGCTTCCCCTTCCTGCCAGCCGGCACAGACATATTTCTGCTCCGCCTTGAGATAACGAATATCCACAACGGGGATGAGTCTTATTTTGCCGTGACTTGATGAGCTTAAATGACGACGTGCGTCGTAATCGGGATCAGTTTCCCTGAGCGACAGGATTCGTGCGCGCTGGATGATCTGTGCACGTTCGAGTGCCTGCTCTAATCTCTCACTGCGAATGGGTTTTAGCAGGTAATCGACGGCATTGGATTCAAAAGCCTCAATGGCATGGTCCTGATAGGCGGTTGTAAAGACGATTGCCGGAGGTTGCTCAAAGTTACTCAGGTGACAGGCAGTTTCCAGACCGTCCATGACCGGCATGCGGATATCCAGTAGCATGACATCCGGACTTTCTTTCTCTGCAAGTTTCAATGCAACTAAGCCGTTTTCAGCTTCCAGGACATGGTGCCCGGCATGAAATTCGCCGATCATGTCTTTCAGGCGTTCTCGTGCCAGTTCTTCATCATCGACGATCAGGATTTTCATTGGGATAAGGTATTTTAAGAATAACCCGGTAATATTCATTGTCCGGGAGTACCTGTAACAGGTCGGGTTGATTATATAATGCGCTTAATCGCTGGCGGATATTATCCTGAGCCAGCTGGTTACCGGACTGGTGATGCTCAAGTGTCTTTTGATCCGGCAGCGGGTTTTCTATACACAGCGTTATTTCGTTTTCATCTGCCTCTCCTGTGATCCGGACGGTTCCTCCTTCGGGTAATAATTCAATACCGTGGTAAATGGCATTTTCCAGCAGTGGTTGCAGACCCAATGATGGAAACGCTATGTTCGTTATTATCCCATCTATTTGCCAGTCGACAGTCAAACGATTTCCCAGACGCTGCTGTTCAATACGTAAATAACGTTCACATATGTCGAGTTCATCTTGCAGGCTGCCCGATTGCCGGGCATCACTTAATGTAACCCGGAACAGATCCGACAGATCTTCAATGATCTTTTCCGCCATGGCCGGTTGACGCCGGGTCAGACTGGCGATGGTGGAAAAGATCATTGAAGATCTGTCGGATCTGTTCCGGGTTACATTAAGTGATGCCCGGCAATCGGGCAGCCTGCAAGATGAACTCGACATATG
>JANQEY010000071.1 GCA_028278125.1 bacterium
CCGTTACGGCGAACAATAACGCAGCCCTCAACAGGTCACATTTCAAATATATCCGATTTTCCGAAGATACGGAATTGGTCTATGATACGACCGCAAACATCCCGGGCAGCCCTCCGATTGCATTTCTGCCACAGCGCTTTGGTTACAGAAACATTTCCGGGTACAAAGTTCGCGTAGATATTGATGATACCTCAAGTGGTGATGATTTTTATATTGCTCCTGAGTTCAACAAAAAAAGCCTGACCTTAACACTTGAAGACAATACCTACCTGACTACATCAGCGATCACTATCTCTTTTAAGATGACACCGGATGAAGGTGCTCCGGACAGTGTCCTTATGCAGTCCGATGACTTTTTTGAGATAAAGACAACGGCTGGTAACATTGAAAGTACATTCTACGACAATGGTTCACCGGCAAGTTCAATCACAACCAACCAGAGTTCGCTGAAAATCCACAGAGCAAACCATGTGGCAGCAGTTTTGGGAGCCAATAGCCATAAAGTCTATTTAAATGGCACGTTGACCGAAACACAACTCACCCAGGCTATAACCGAATCACAGAAACGGGTCGTAACCATTGGTCCATACCAGGGTAAGATTTGGGACATAAAAATACATAACTGGGAAGTCCCCAGGGAACAATTAGCTGAAGATTACATCTATGGTATAGATGATTTGAATAAAGCTGCTATTTCCCCTGACCCTGAATATCCCAATGGATTGTGTGGCGTGTACAGATGTTTTTGGTGGCCTTTGGATGAAGACCTTCAACCGGATGAAGCCCCTTTACCTTATGAAACATACCTGTACTATCTCTATGCCCATGAAAATCTCTCAATAAAAAATTACTACTTCAAGGCATCCATGATTCCCAAAGGAAAAGAAGTAGAATTTTTAGGGACAGCACCGAACAAGAATCCGATCCTAGGCTATGGAATTCGTAAAACATTTGTAAGACCTTTCAGTTTCGACAGGCCGTTAGACCCTGATAATTCCTATTACTGGCTTCATGAAAATTTTCATTCCCTGCAAGGATTCATCAGCGATATGCCGAAATGGTTTATGGAAGCCACGGCTGAATGGGCGCCAGAGATTATTTTCCCTGGCAGCAGTACAGATAGTGACCTTCTTGGCTTTTATACCTATGCCCCTCACATGCCTCTTTGGATAAACCAAAACTCGGATGTTAATGACCTTGCCGGATGGCAGTACAAAGGTGGCCACATGTATGGTGCTAAAATTCTTATCTGGTACTTGGCAAACTATTATTCAGACGCATCATTTATCGGGGAGATTTATAATCATCCATATGCCGGTCACAGGCCACAAGAGAGCATGTTTGAACTCATGGGATCAGATCCGTTGACAGGTGGTTCCATGATGGGTAAAGAGTTTGCTAATTTTGCTGCGAGAACCATAACTTGGGATTATGCCATGGGTGAAGCCTTTGCAAAAGAAGAGCGGGACTCTTTAGGGCGGATAAAGCGTAAAACCGGCTTAACTGAGGAAGAGATAATCAACACTTTTCCAATGGAATACCTTGCAGAGGGGACCGGAGATGTGTGGACCTCTGTGCCAGCTGACCATATGCCGGGGTCCTGGGCTTATAATGCCTATAAATGTGAAAACACCGATGCGGGAATGTACACCATTGAATTTGAAGGAGACATTGGTAATATCCCGGAATCATTGTTTGAAGTACGAGTCGTTGTGCATGACAGCGCAACAGATGAAAGGACTTATTACAGCAGAAACAACATCAGTAATGGTGAGCAGATAGTCATTCCGGAAATCCCGACGAACCTGGGAGACACTCTCTATTTGGTTGTGGCAACAACTCCACATATATTTATAGGAGAAACCGAGCGATACAATTATAAATTTAAAATTTATAAATAAGGTCATTCAACCTGTTATCCCGGGCATAGACCCGGGATAATAGGATTGAAATCAAGTGAGCTTTCAGTGTAATAAAATCAATGGAGGTATGTCGTGAAACTTAAAAAAAGCATTTTATATTTATTCCTGATGTGTGTTTTTATGTTAACAGGGAGCGCAACTGCTTCCAGTATTGATATAACTACAATGACAAGTAGTGATATAGGCAATGTGGGTAGTGAAGGTTCTTCTATCATTACCACGGATAGTATTATCATATTCGGTTCAGGGAATGATATTTGGGGCACTAATGATGCTTTTCATTATGTCTACCACCAATTAAATGGGAAT
>JANQEY010000097.1 GCA_028278125.1 bacterium
ATGGCGACAGCACGATATTGGACAGGGCGGGAAGTAGTTGCATTAATTATGCATCCCACACCCCCGGCGGGACGAATTCGGACGATCAGCAGCTTGCCACGTGGTTCAGTAATAGCTCATATCACATTATCGTGAGCAAAAATACAATTGCGATCCCCAACGTAGAAATATTAGATAAAACTATCTCGGTTACGGAGACAAGGGATGGGCGGACTTTTCAACTCGGTTATAAAATATCCAGCCCAGATGCCACCGCAGGATGGTTGGGATGCACGCTTACAGGTTCTTTAACAGGACCTCCACTACAGATAATTGCAGATGAAACGAATGAGGGCATTATTCAAATTAAAGAAGGTACACACTGGTATTATAGGGATTTCTTCGTTAATGTACCTCCGAATGTTCAAAGCGGACTTTATGATGTCACCTGGGGAGTCCATTGGGGCGAAGAGGGTTATGCCGAAACCACTGAGCACCTATCCCTGAATATCCTGCCCCCAATTCCTGTAAGAGTACCCATTTTGGGTTATCATAAAGTTGGACCAACTGCTCACTCTGAATATTGGGTTACCACAGAGACCTTTAGGCAACACCTCACAGCCATTAAAACTTATGGATACACGGCCATAACATTTCAAGACCTTATGGATTATCGTGCGGGAATAGCTACCCCACCGAACAAACCTGTTATGATAACCTTCGATGATGGTTATGAGAATCTCAAAACTTATGCATTGGATGTGCTCTCTGATCCGAACATCAACTTTGCTGCAACCAGCTTTATTATTACCGGAAAGGTAGGTCAAACCAATGAATGGGATGATGGTGGTGATCCGAATGATCCTAATACTGGGGACAACAATCCGATAATAAATCATCTGAGTTGGAGCCAAATCAATGAATTAGATTCAACGGGTATAATTGATTTTCAGGCACATAGTGTTTCACATCCAAATCTGACATCTTTAACTTTACCAGAATTGAAATATGAGCTTGAAAACTCGAAGTCCACGCTCGAATCGCACCTTGGCAAAATTGTATCCTTTATAGCTTGGCCGTATGGTGCGTATGATTCAAATACGAACCAAGCAGCCAGAGAAGCAGGGTATTTTGCGGCAACAGGTTACCAGGATGCTTTAGAGGAAGACTGTATCGATAAGTGGGCATTGAAAAGGATTGATATAGATTCGAATACATCTGTGGGATATGACCCCGAACACCCAGACAATTTTATTATGAACAAAATTCAGGATCCGGATGTTGTCATTCCGGAAATTACAATCAACTCTGTCGAGTACATCAATCCAGTAACTGGGCAAGCGCTCTATAATTTTGAACCCGGAGATGAAGTACTTATCAAAGTGACAGCAACAAACGCGGATAATCCTACCGATATCATCGTCTCACTTAACATAGATGACGATAGCGATCCAAACGATGGCCTTGTTTATGATAGTCATCAAATGAATCCCAATGAAGATATTAATCGTGTCTTTTCAGTCGGCCAAGAAACATTTGAATGGATGTGGACAGTACCGGAGGATGCGAATAGCGGTCAATACTACGTAGCTGTTGGTTTTCATGATCGTTATTATGTTTTAGGTTTTGAATATTATGGATGGAAAACCGCTTTTTCAGTAGGTTTAGCCCCCGCCCCTGTTCTCAGTGCAGATGTAAGTGAAATCTATGTCCGGCCGGGAGCAACCCAAAAGGTCCTTATCACTCTTGAAAACCAAGGGGAATATGCAAGGGCGGGATACATAAGCGCAACTGCTTCATCTGGTTTGGAAATTACAGGTATTGAACATCTGGAGGACGGCAATATAGAGTTAACCTCGATTGATCCATCTTCGGAGTCGATAATTGTCAACAACGAAATTACCTATCAAAACATACCTGTCGGATACAATGATCTCTGTGGACCTGATAATTGTAATTATGAAGCAACCTATCAGGTTCTGGATATTAAAGCAGACTATGCAAAAGATAAAGCACGGCAGTTTTATATCATAATTAGAGCCAAAGATAACGGAGCCGGAATTCATTGGATTCAATACTCATCTGCCATGTATCCATCAACTCGAGACGGTGACGTGGATTGGACCCATGTTACACGGGCACCTAATTCAGGAACGCTCGATCAGCGAAATATACATGTCGAAACAATTGACGCACTAATTCCAAGAGTAACACTCAATTTTGATAAAATTACCGATGCTAACGACAATATAAAATCAAAGTTTAAACCAGGTGAAACCGCACGTATCTGGCTGTATGCCAACAATACCGGTGCTTCAGTACCCATACTTGTAACCTTGAATTTGATTCATTCATTAGACAATAACATTATTCCTTATGACAGCCATGCCAGAGGAACAGATTCTTCTGAAGGATCACCACTACAAGCCGGTCCAGAATACTATTATTTCGATTGGGTCATTGAGGAGAACACACCGGTAGGTTTCTATGATCTAATGGCAGCAATCAGGGATGGCAGTTACGCAGAAGGCAACGAAAATGCAGTAGTCTTTGACACAACAGTTCCTGGTTGTTGTGATGAAGATTTTTCACCAACCATCTCTAAAGTTATGGAAATAGAACAACCAGGAGACGACATCATACCACCAGATTGGAAAGATACTGCGAAGGAGATATCGCCACCTGGAGGTTATCAAATTGGCAATACAAACTATACATTAATGGAATACTTGGATGGACAGCGTCACCTCATATTCAAAGGTCAGTCAGATACACTGGTTACAAATAATGAAGAGATATTATTGGTTACATTCCACCATTCGATGCTGTCAGGGAATAATAATTGGGATTTCTCTATCGATTCTTGTGAGGAAAAGAAAGTTGAATGGGCTAATCTGGAAGAGCAATGGAGTAGATTCTTTTTTCATCTAGATCCTCAAGATTATTTCGAATTAATTGATAGAAGTTACGTTTCGAAATCTTTAATATACTTTGGCATATTTGCAGCAGGGGTCGGTGCTATTGCCTTAGCTCCTTGGACTTGTGGTGGTTCAATTGCTGCTGGAGTAGTGATTATCGGTGGTTTGGCTACAGCAGCAGGTGGCTTACATGGAGTTAGAACGAGTCAACTTGAACGGGCTTATGACTATTCAATGCAGGATGAATATTATCTCTATGAAAGAGCATACTATGCGCAGGCAGAAAGTTTTCTAAATGGGCTTGAAGGAAATCAATCTGTAAATGGATGGAAAGCACTTTATGAAAATACTGATAATGATGAATTTGCAAAAACCTGCGCAACATACTCAACTATAGCATCTGCAATAGGAGGGTTCACTAAAAAAGTTGATTGGTCACATACAATATTCTCAAGCGATATGCACAATCAAACTTGGTCATGGAAAGCACCATCGCATTGGAGTTCACTAGCCAATATTGGATCCGCAGTTTTCGCACAATGGTCCATAAATAGCATAGATGCGAAAACCGATAGTTTTCAAAATGATTTTTTCTATGCTATTGCCTTTGACGAACACCATGCAATGTTACAAAGATTGGCCTCTAAAATAAAAGACTATTACTCAATTATTTGCGATAGCAATTCCAATAAATCCGAAATATTAAAAGCTTATCAGGCAATTCCATTCCTCTACCAATTGTATCATCTTGTATATTTCGAAGTTGTACAAAACAAAAGATATGAGGAATTAGAAGATGAAAACCTTAGGGAGCATTTAGAATTTCTTTTTACAAAATATGATGTAACTCCACATGAAATTATAAAGAATGATGCTAATGAGAATGTGCTCGCAACCGAGGGAAAAATAAAATCTTTTGGGAGTTTTGTAGAATATCTTTTCTCATCGATAATCGATTCTTATGAAGAAATCGACATCGTGATCAAAGAAGGTGGAATTATATCCTTAAAGTATGAACAGTCCAATATCGTTATGCCTCCAGTTGGTGGAAGTTCTAATGCCACAGTGGTTCTGAAAAACGATGGGCTAGAATCTCTATCAATTCTTGATATTGATATTAATGTTCCAACGGGAATGAATGCGAGCATCATTTCATCTATTGATGATTTACCCCCAGGGGATTCGTTAGAAATTCTTATCCATTTGGTTTTGCAAACCGAAGCTGAAGAACTTTTGGCCGCTGATAATTATTTAGGCATAAATATTCATTACGATTCTGGAGGAATTGATTATAATCAAAACTTGAACACTATAATAGAAAATAGGCTACCGATATACGTTTCAGCTCATCCTATTGGACTGAATGTTAATAAACATGGTGGCGTTCAAGAAATAAAGGTAATTACCAACTCTGAATCTACAGGAAGCTTAATCTTCAAATTGGTAGATTTTACAGGTTTTGAACACATTATTGGAAACCTCTCTGTTCCATCAGGCGAACACATTCAACAAATATCATGGCAAATACCATCCGAGTCAAAGATTGGCCCATATGCTGCCCGATGTGTGATTAATACAGATGATATTACCTATGAGTGGGAACTCCCTCGCCTTTTTAGTATCTTCCCTGATTTTTATGGCGATTTAAGCATGGTTGATATGAGGCAGACTGTTATTATTAGTCAGTCTGGAGATGACGAGATTTCAAAAAGGATAAGAGAAGTATTAAATGTCCCACTAAAACAAATTGAAAGTTTTGATAATGAAGAGCTGATGTATTACTTGTCGAACAAGGATTTGATTTTAATAGGTGGCCACTTAACTAATTTTTTAGTCGAGGATTTGAGAAGTTCAGGAAAAATTCAAACTGATTGGTCAGAACCTGGGGATGCTAGCGTTGAGGTCGTTGAAGGATGGATGGGCCACAAAGCAATTGTTATTGCTGGCTACACAATTGAAGACACCTTTCTTGCCGGTCTCAGGTTTATCGATGAATGGAATCAATCTATCCCTCAGTTAGATTCAATCCAGGTAATCCCCAGTGAAATGCAGACATTATACGTTGGGCAAAGCACAGATTTTGAGGCTGTAGCTTATTTTTCTGATGGGAGTTCTGAGGAAATTACAAATAGCGCAACTTGGTCCTCTTTAAATACCGACGTCGTTGAATTCATATCACCTGCAGGTACCCTGTCTGCAATTGATAGTGGGTCCTCAAGCATAACTGCCTCCTATGGAGAGGTTACAAGCAGCTCGGTCGAAATCACAGTCAATGAACCCACTCTAACATCGATAACAATTAACCCTCATAATCCATCCTCTTTGCACACGGGTGAAAGCATTCAGTTTACTGCGACAGCGCACTATTCAGACGGAAGCAGCGGTGATATTTCGCAGAGTGTGTCATGGCATAGTTCTGATCAAAGTGTGGGTCGCTTTATGAACTCATCGGGTGGCTTTGTTGGTTATGACGACGGCACAACCGATATATCTGCTACATTTCAATCTATAACAAGCGAAACGATTGAAGTCACTGTCTTGAGCCCACAACTTGAAAGCATATCCATAGCACCCGCTAATCCTGATCCCATTGAAATAGGAGACACGGTCCAGTTTTCAGCAATCGGTTATTATTCAGACGGAAACAATGCCGATATTTCTGATAATGTCAACTGGAAATTATCTGATTATTTACTTGGAACGATTGATAACTCTGGACTTTTCAGAAGCGCAAATGCGGGATCAATCGAAATCTTTTCAAGTTTTCAAAATGTAACCAGCAGTGTGTCATATTTGACGATAAACGAGCCGACCTTGGTATCTGTATCTATTACACCATCTTCACCCGAAGAGCTCTATCCTGGATCGACAGTACAATTTACAGCTATCGCTGTGTACTCGGATGGAAGCCAATCGGATGTGACTGGACTTGCAACTTGGCTTTCAAGCAATCCGTCCATCGCATATTTTGACCTAGTTCCCGGCTTGTTGTTAGCTCAATCCTCAGGAAACGTAACAATCAGTGCCAGCACTGGAGATAAAACTAGCAGTGCCGTTGCAGTCAATGTATTAGAATTTCCTCATTTCATTACAGACAGAGAAAGCATTGTTGTGGCTGAGGGTGGCGATGTTGGATTTCAGATAAAACTGAGCATAGAACCTGAATCAGATATAACATTGACTACAATCATCCTTGGTGGCGATGAGGATATTTCTGTCCACTCAGGCAGTACTCTGACTTTTTCACCCAACAATTGGGATGAATACCAAGAGGTGATCATCAAAGCTAATGAGGATCTTGATAAAACAGATGGAATAGCAAGCATTCGCATATCCTGCTCTGGTTTCGCAACTAAAGACTTATTTGTTCGGGAGGAGGATAATGATAAAAAGTTTCCAAATATACGTATTGAACCTTGCCCATCTAATTTTGGTGATGTGCCTATTGGTTCAACCAAAACAATTCCTATTACCATTTGGAATGATGGCGGTGAAGATCTTGTCATAACCGGTGCCACTGCATCAGGACCGAGTATTGATCAATTTGTGCCTTCGCCGATACCGACCTATCCTATTATAATAGAAGCCGGGAATTCCGTAACTTATGATATGAATTTCTCTCCCATTACAGTAGGACAAAAATCGATGCAAGTATGTGTCACCAGCAACGATCCGGATGAGGGATACAAGTGCTGTAATGTCACTGGAACCGGAGCAGAAATAGGAATCGAAACCGATGTTGATAATCTTAATGTTCCAGAGAATGGGACTGCCCAATTCAATGTTAAACTAACTGGGCAACCCTCAAGCAATGTCGCCATATCGGTTAGCCGTGCAAGTGGTGACAGCGACATAACAGTGCATTCCGGTGCGAACCTGACATTTACGCCAACCAATTGGAGTGCTTACCAATCAGTAACCCTGGCAGCTGCAGAAGATGTAGACACAGAGAACGGCCAAGCTGCGATTCAAATCAGTGCGGCAGGGTTACCTATAAAAGAGATTATGGCTCAAGAATTGGACAATGATACCCTATTTTCAATTCTTGTCGCCGACTATCCCTTCAACGGAAATGCCAACGATTCGAGCGGCAACGGCAATGACGGTATTGTTAATGGTCCTGCACTTGTTGCCGATAGATTCAATAGCGCAGATAGCGCCTACAGCTTCGACGGTGTCGATGACTATATTGTCGTTGCAGATAATAATTCATTGGATCTAACTGGAAGCCTCTCTTTTAGTTTTTGGATTAATCCTGATGCTCAACCCAATGAAGGCTGTGGGAATATTCTGAACAAACATCGATGCTCAGAAAATTCTGATGGATCATGGTTTGTTCGAATGCGATCAGGCAGGATTAATTTTTCAGCAACTCCAAATTTCAGTGATGAAACGCCTTTCTCAGAACCTTTACAAATAAATCAGTGGCACCACGTGGTGTTCACCTACGACGCATCATTGGGTGTGTCCAAGGTTTATACGAACGGCAATTTGGATTCCAGTCATGATGGTTTTTGGCAAATAAATGATACCGACAAAGATCTTTATATCGGTAAAGAAGAGTGTTCTACAAATCAATGTTTATTCAAGGGACTGCTGGATGATATCCACATTTTTGGTCGGAGCTTGACCGCAGAAGAAGTTAAACAAATCTTCGTTAATGAGGGTGGGATCCTTGACTCGGATGGCGATGGGATCTCGGATGATGGAGACGGCAGTGGCAGCACGGAGGACAATCCATGCACCGGCGGTGAAACCCAAAACTGTGATGACAACTGCCCTGACATTCTCAATTCGGATCAGACCGATTCGGATGGCGATGGGATCGGTGATGTTTGTGATCCATTGAATCCTCTGCGCTTTTCCGATCTGACCAATATCGACCTCTCGGGACTATCCAACGGCCAAGGCAGCGATTGCGGCGATGTCAACTATGTGGCCTTCAGGTTCTTCAATACTTTAAAAACCTATGACTATGGCGAAAGAAAGGCTGTTGATAAAAACGGCTGTTCTTACGTGGATAGAAATGAAGGTGAAAATCACCCGGTCTTAATGGACATCGCCAAACCCTGGGGGATCGATCTTCCTGCCGGCGACTACCTCACCATCACATACGATGGTGGAAAAACATTGGATGTCTATCTGCCGAGGCTTTACGAACCTTCGGGTTACAACCCAAACCATGTTCTGATTTACCTTTACATTGCAGAAGACGGATCAACCTACTGGGATAAGGAACTTACGGATTTAGCGCAAAGCTCACCGATTAGTGATCCAGATGGCGATGGGATTCAAGGTGATGGTGACAGCAGTGGAACTGTAGGAGACAACCCCTGCACCGGAGGTGCAATTGAAAACTGCGACGACAACTGCCCGCATATCCCGAACCCGGATCAGGCAGACACGGATGGGGATGGGATCGGAGATGTTTGCGAAAACGATATTCCTTGCAGTAACAATTCAGAGTGCAGCCCAGATGGTTACTGTGAGAAACCGATTGGAACTTGTATGGATGGTGACGGGATTTGCACTGCGGTTCCGGATGCCTGTCCACTTGTATACGACCCGGTTTGCGGGTGTGACGGGGTTACGTACGGTAACGGGTGTGAAGCCGCAAGACAAGGGGTTTCAGTCGCCTATCAAGGGTTGTGCAATATCGTTACACTTCAGCCGGGCCCGGATGAGGGGAAAGACTGCTACATTAAAGAGACGAAGCCGAACGACAATACCAATGGGTTTGAAATCGTCTCCGGAGTTCAAACGACTTCGAATGGTGGCAATTGTTACGCCTTCATTCAGTTTGACATCAAGCAGTTTCCTGCTGAGGTGACGTCGGTAAAACTCAAACTTCGGAACGTAGCGTGGCATAAGCCGGGCGTCGGAGGCACCTTTGCCAACGGCAACCTGCTTGCCCATCAGGTAATTCAGCTCTGGGAAGAAGACTCGGTCACATGGAACACCATGCCGGGCTACGAGAGCACACCTGCTGCTGAAAGCGGTGAATTTGACACGTATGAAACCGAGTGGGTGGAAATTGACATAACAAACCTTTACCGGCTGTGGAAATCTGGAACACCCAATTACGGCATCATGCTAAACACGGAAGGCAGTGATGGGACCGGCCCTTGCATTGGTGTAAATGAGTGGAATTGCCGCCCGGGTGCCTGGTACAGCTCGGACAGCGAGACTGCGGAGTATCGCCCGAAATTGGTCATATCATACTCGCCCTACGAAATTGCCGATGTCATCGTTTATTCCTCTGGCCAGGATATCTGGAAGATGAATGCCGACGGGTCCAATAAGGTTCAGCTGACCAACAATTTCGGTGGCAATTATCACCCATCGCTGACACCGGACTGCCAGAGCATTGTTTGGACTTCGACCGCCGGCGGAAGAAACGCCATATGGAAAATGGACATCAACGGCAATAACAAGATCCAATTAACCAGCCCAGAACAGGACGGATATGAGCGGGACGGATATGCTCGCTTCTCTCCTGACGGACAAAAAGTCGCTTTTACCAGGAATATATATCTTGGGGTCGATAATAAAAAAGAAATCTTTATTATGGACAGTGATGGTTCGAATCAGCAGCGATTGACATTTGACGAGGCCCAAAATGAGGGTCCGGCTTGGTCACCGGATGGCAGCAGAATCATCTTTTCCAAACTTGGACCATTCGAAATATATCACATGGATCCTGATGGTGGAAACCAAACAATTATTCCCAACAATCCTGGATGGGTACTCACCCAACCTGAAGCTAATGCGTGGTTGGAAGACGATAATCTTATTCTGTTGACCGGAGGAACACACAGCAATCACAACATCGTATCCACTGATATAAATGGAAGCCAATGGCAAGTAATTCTGGACACTGCTTATCAAGATCATTATTCATCATGGTCCCCGGACGGCTCTAAAATTATCTTTGTTTCCCAAATTGAGGAACCCGGAAACCAAGATCTCTATGTGATGGACAAAGATGGGAATAACATTGTTCGACTCACCGACGCGCAAGATTCAGATAATTCAGCTTGCTGGTGTCGATATGAAAAAGCATTGGACTCCGATGGGGATGGTGTGCCTGATGACGGTGATGGAAGCGGGGTTACAAGTGATCATCCATGCACCGGCGGTGAAACAGAAAACTGTGACGACAACTGTCCGGATACCCCAAACCCGGACCAGACTGATTCTGACGGTGACGGTGTTGGAGATGCATGTGAGAACTTAATTTTGATTTTCAAAGATGACTTCAATGACAACGACATCACCGACTGGATCGATAAAAGCCTATACACCTATGAACTGAGCCGGGCTACCGCATATGCCGAAAACGGAATTTATATCGGCGGTCCAGGAGGCCCTGCTAATCGAACCGGACACCACCGGCAGTTTGATGCAGAACTGATCGGAACGGAATTTATACTGGAGTTTAGAGGAAGGAGCAGAAATCTATACGGAACGGGAGCAAACTATGTCAACCTCCATGTCAGTGACACGCGATACGCCGGCCAGGGGGGATATACCTCCGCGGATGGATACTACACGGTATTTTCCGCATACAATGGCCGGGTATCCGTAATGAAATATGTAAGCGGTCAATATGACATACTTGCGGAGGCCCCCTATCCCCAGGATGAAAATTTCCATGCAGTCAGGGTCGAACATCTGCCGGACGGCTCATGGAGAATATTGATCGACAACGAAGAGCAGACACTGTCATTGAATATCCCGGATACCACTTTTGATCAGTTCCGGTATATTTCAACCTCCATGGATCCTAACAACGCCACGCAGATCAATGCACTGGATGATATTTATGTATACGGGAAAGAAAGCCTCATTGAGGTAATCGTTTACACCTCGGGTGTTGACATCTGGAAGATGAACCCGGATGGTACCGGTAAAATGCAGCTCACGAATGACTTTGGGAACAACTCCCACCCGGCGATTTCGCCAGACGGCAGGCATATCGTCTGGTCGTCAAATAAAGATGGCGGGAACGCCATCTGGAAGATGAACCTGGACGGCAGCAATAAGGTCAAATTGACGGACCCGGAAGCCGGTGGGTATAAACATGATACCTACCCCCGGTTTTCTCCAGACGGAACAAAAATCGCCTACACCAGATACACCAAGCCGGACAACGACAATTACAGAGAAATCTATTTGATGAACAGCGACGGTGGAAACCAGCAGCGGCTCACATTCGACGCCAACGGATCCAACAACAACATCGGACCGGCCTGGTCGCCGAACGGCAGCAAGATCATCTACACCAGAACATCTCCATCAG
>JANQEY010000120.1 GCA_028278125.1 bacterium
CGGGAAAAAACATGAGTAGCCCGGATAGTCCGTCAGTCGACGGATATCCGGGTTTTATTTTAAGGACTGAGATTGCTGTGTTGGTGGGTAACACAACCACCGAGCTACACTTACGTTTCGGTTTGCTTCACTGCGTTCCGGTCGCAACGACACATCTACTCCCGGATTCGCTTAAACGCGCAATCCGGGCTACTCTCTTCGCGACGTGGGAGAAGCTGTTGGTTTTTTTATGCAGGGGGAAAAATGGCAGTGGGCGCTGGTGAAATCTGATGGCACTTCGTTGACCTATCGAGTTCCGGATAGACTCGAAGGCGCTTATATAATTATTGAATAGTAGATACCCTATGTAACCCGGACCGCCCCCGGCCCGGGAAAAAACATGAGTAGCCCGGATAGTCCGTCAGTCGACGGATATCCGGGTTTTATTTTAAGGACTGAGATTGCTTCGTCGCTTCGCTTCCTCGCAACGACACCTCTTCTCCTGGATTCGTAAAAACCGCGCAAACCGGGCTACTCTCTTTCCCGGGATACACTGATCCCGGGCTACCTTTCTTCCCTATCGATTCAAATAATCAACGGTAACGTATAAGCTATGAAAAGCAGGAAAAATACTATTGTCAGTACTGCTGCTCGAACCTTCATTCTCTTCGGAACTCTGCGACGCGATGCCTTGAAATAGAAAATTTGCCAGAGGAAACGCCATAACCAGAATAGAGCCAGGAAAACAAGCAGGCTGTTTTCAAGTCCACCACCCTTCGCCAGGTCCCAGGAATACAGAATTGAAATTATTCCGATTCCAAAGAACAGCAGTAAAAGAGCTATATGGATTGTATAGAAAATACGTTTATTGGGCATCCCCACTTTTTCAAATGCTTCCTCCCATCCGAATAACCGGTAGAAAAAACAGTGGAAAATCCCCATTGCTACGGTAAGAATCCCGCCAATAATTACGCTGATTACTGCAAGCATTATTTACACCCCCTGTTGTCTCGAGTAGCCCGGATAGTTCGCTGACAGCGAATATCAGGGATTATTTTAAGGACTGAGATTGCTTCGCCTACCCGCTACAGCGGGTAAGGCTCGCAACGACACTCTTTACACCCGGATTCGCTTGAATGCGCAATCCGGGCAACTCCTCCTCTGGATATCCTTCTGTGTCATCCCAGACTTGATCTGGGACCAGTGTCTTTATTAAAAAAAATCAAATCTTAAATTTAAAACTTTATCCCGGACCGGGGGCGGTCCGGGCTACATATTATGCCAAAAAATCTAAACGACACTGGATCCCGACACTTCGGGACGACACCAAAAAAACAACTCTCTATAGATTGAAAAGGATCATAAAAAAATTATGATATCAACAGTTGGAGGGCAATAAAAAAAGAGACCAACCTGATCTCTTCTTTTATAGCATATGTCGAACGAAATTTTACATAACCTGCTGGACTACCTCGTTGAAGGCATCAATATCTGAGAAAGCAAGGTCAGCAAGGGTTTTGCGGTCAAGCTTGATACCCTTTTCGTTCAGACGGTGTATAAAAGTGGAATAGTTAATTCCATGGGGACGGACTGCGGCATTAATCCTGATAATCCACAGTTTACGAAATTCACGACGGCGGACTCTTCGGTCGCGGTATGAATATTGTCCCGCGCGTTCAGTTGAACGGTGTGCAGCGCGGATGGTGTTTTTTGTCCGTCCATAAAATCCCTTGGCCTTGTTCAGGACTTTTTTCCTGCGGGCTCGGGATGCTGGGTTGTTGGTTGCTCTTGGCATTATATAATCCTATACCTCAATCATTTTGCGAATACGCGGAACATCTACCCTGTCAACAAGACCGGCTTTACGCAGCTTACGTTTACGGTCACGTGATTTTTTTGTCAGGATGTGGCTTTTAAAGCTGTGATTCCGACGAATTTTTCCTGTTCCTGTTTTACGGAACCGCTTTTTCGCGGCCCTGCTGGATTTCATCTTTGGCATTGTTTTATCCTCAATTCCATCAAGTCGAGAACTGCGACACTACTTTTTCTGCAGTGTCATAACCATATTTCTCTGGCCTTCCATCTGGATAGTACCTTCAATCTTCGCGATATCTTCAACCGCCTCAATAAACCTGTCCATTACATCACGTCCCAGTTCTTTATGTGTGATCATGCGGCCTTTAAAGATCATGGTGACTTTTACCTTGTCACCCTTTTCAATAAAGTCTCGGACAGCTTTAAGTTTAAAATTAAAATCATGATCGTCAATTTTGGGTGTGACACGAATTCTTTTTATCTGTGTCTGGTGACCCTTTTTCCTGCTTGCCTTCTCTTTTTTAGCCAGTTCGTAGAGGAACTTGCCATAATCGAGAATCCTGACAACCGGTGGTTTTGCATTGGGTGCAATTTCAACAAGGTCCAACTCGTTTTCAGCAGCCATATCGAGTGCCTTGTTTATTTCAACTATCCCTACCTGTTCACCATCCGGTCCGATTAATCGCACCGGAGAAACCTTAATTTGCTCGTTGACACGATGCGCAGAAGGTGGTTTTGGTGCACTACGATCACGATTTGAGACGATGAGTAATATCTCCTTATTAATTGACTGAAAGATCCTGGTGGGCGATACTGGACTCGAACCAGTGACCTCTGCCATGTCAAGGCAGCGCTCTAACCAAAACTGAGCTAATCGCCCTCAAACGGTATAATCAACCTGTTCAGTGCGTATATCACACACCTTTTAATCCGGTGCCGAGGGCCGGACTCGAACCGGCACGGAGCTTTGCCCCGGGAGATTTTAAGTCTCCTGTGTCTGCCTATTCCACCACCCCGGCAGGTTCGGTTCAATCTCCGGCAGTATTACTACCGGTAAACAAACTTTCGTTCAAAGAACATCTATTGAGGCGGCGGCCGGATTCGAACCGGCGAATAAAGGTTTTGCAGACCTTCGCCTTAGCCACTTGGCCACGCCGCCCAGCCAACCTCAGGTATTGTGAAAGATCATTAGCCTCACCAACCAGGAAACTAATTAAGCTTCTATCTCAAAAAAGAGAGCGAGAGACCGGACTCGAACCGGCGACAGCCACGTTGGCAACGTGGGGCTCTACCAACTGAGCTACTCTCGCTTGATATGCACTATCAGCTTGTCAAAACTGGCGTTTCAGCTATCCTCTTCAAGGTCGTCGATTTTACTGCTGTAATCGGTTTTACCTGACGATTCGCCAAAAGCCCTGTCCCGGATCTTTTTACGAAGCTCTATGTTCCGCTTCTTCTCGTGTTGTGCCTTCCTCCAGAAGATCCACAACAAAAGACAAAGTACTAAACCGAGAATCAATTTCACAATGTCGCTCCCTGTTGGGCGACTGATGTGGAGCCTAGCGGGATCGAACCGCTGACCTCCTGAATGCCATTCAGGCGCTCTCCCAGCTGAGCTAAGGCCCCTTTACCACAAAAAAGCAATCAGAAAGAAACGTGGCTAAGCTGATCATAGCCAGCACCACATTTACAGCGGAAATTCCGCCCTGACCATCACCAAAGATCATTATTTTCTTACATCTTTGCGAACCGAGAATATATGGCCAACCTGCTGGGTTGTCAACACATTGTGTAATGTACTCACTCCCGGCTCTTTACTCCACATCTTCCCCTTTTAACACCAGGACAGACGTCTTTGAATGACGCAATACATGCTCGGCAACTGAGCCAATTAATTGGTCAGCTAAATTAGTCCGTCCCTTTGAGCACATTACGATTAAATTCGCGCCAATCTCTTCTGCAACTTGTGAGATCATCTGCCTTGGTTTTCCTTCCCTTAACAGAATCTCACACAAATCCCCGGCATTTTCACTCTCGATGAGTTTTTCAATAATTTCCCTGCTCCTGACCGCCTGCTCACGAATATATTCTTCGTAATTCTGCTGACTGACACGCAGGTATTGCATCTCCTCCTTGGACATGAACTCTTCATGTACATTGAGGACAGTAATTTTACCCTCATAACGCCTGGCAATATTTACAGCAGCTTTAAATCCCTTGTTCGACCAGTCTGAAGTATCCGTTGGAAAAAGTATATGTCTAAACATTGTAATTGTCCTTTTCAGTTTCGCTTTATTGTAAGAAGAATATCAATGTTACGACGACGAACAGACTTCCCAATATAGCCACCGACCATAACATAAATCCGAAGAAACTGGGCATCTTGATACCGCTCTCTTCAGAAATACTTTTGACCATAAAGTTGGGCGCGTTCCCGATGTATGTCATCGCTCCAAAGAATACCGCGCCAACGGATATCGCTTTCAGATCTCGAACAAAATGTGCCGCCATTGGATGCTGGATAGTATTCGTCAGGATCAGGTTGACAGTATTGTCGTCCAGCCCCATCCTGCCCTGGGCAAGATTGTAGAATGTTAAATATGTCGGTGCGTTATCCAGGAATGCCGACAACGATCCAGTTATCCAGAAATAATGGAACGGTTTCTGGACAAAGTTGACAATAAATGCAAGCGCACCTTCTGTTCCCGCCTGTAGCATCGCCAAAGCCGGCACAATTGTCATAAATATTCCGGCAAAGAGGTACGCGACCTCCTGGATTGGGAACCAGGTAAATCCATTATCCTTCCTGATCTTTTTCCTGGTTGTTTTAATGGAAAGGTAAACCATCAGGACAATAAACAGATCCCTCATGATGGCTTGCCATGTCATATGAACCCCAAGAACGTTTACATCGCCAACCTTTACCGATCCACTGAACAATACCGCACCCATAATACCGGCAAGGAAAATGAGGTTATGAAGTCCTTCAAGACGAAGCGGTTCTTTTTCGCTGTTATTGATAATCTCAAATTTTCCCTTATCCTTTTGAAAAAGAATTGTATCAATAATAAAGAAAAGCAGGAGTAGCCAGATAGCCGCAAAGGAGAAATGCGGGAACAGGTTTAAAGTCCAGAAGAACGGGACACCGTGAAGGAATCCGAGGAACAGGGGCGGATCACCAAGTGGTGTCAACGAACCGCCGATATTGCTGACAAGGAAAATAAAGAAGATGATAATATGCATCTTGTTTTTACGGTGCTTATTGGCACGAATGATGGGACGGATCAATATCATCGAAGCACCGGTTGTACCCATCCATGATGCCAGTATGGTTCCAATCAGGATAATTAGCAAATTAACTGCGGGAGTGCCAACGAGGGTTCCCCTGAGGAGAATCCCGCCGGATGCTGTAAAAAGTCCCCATAGCAGGATTATGAATGGGATATAATCAGCGAGATAAATGTGCAGTATCTCATACAACGCATCGCCTTTATAGGCGATGAGGAATGGAATCGCAAAAACCAGTGCCCAGAACGCGGAAATTTTCCCGAAATTGTGATGCCAGAATCGTGGTGCAAATAATGGGAACAGGGCGATTGAAAGAAGAATTCCAGCGAAGGGTAACGCACTCCAGATCGGTAACATTTTCCCCAGTTCACTCCCACCATGACCACCGCCATGACCATCATGTTCTCCATGAGCAGCTTCATCATGTGAACCGTGTTCATCACCATGTGCTGCAGCATCATGATGATCGTCACCAGTGTGTTCACCTGCGGAATCGACGTGGACAGCTGATTTTTCCGAGGAGTGACTATCCTCAAGGGCGGTCTCAGCAAACACGGATGGCAGGATAAATCCTGCTGATAAAAGCATCAGGATAAAAAACAATATTCTAGTTTTTACTGGAAAACTTTGCATCTTGGAATTCCTCCCTGGAGCTCCGAAAACAAAAATTGTTCGGTGTACAAATGAAGCTCAAAAGTACATCCGTCACGCTTTAGAGGCAATGGCTATAAAGCTAAATATCCTCTTCAGGCCTCATTATGACGTTGAAAATTATAATTATTACGGAATGCGGGAAATATCCAAAAACTCGGAATTTAGAGAGGATCCTGGGGATTGGATGCAATCATTCATTGTGTTTAGCGTGGAATCGAGCTTTTTTTAATCTCAGGACAAGATCGGTAATCCGTTTATCGTCTGGAAGTTCATAACGCATTGATATTAGTTCGGCACGTACTTTAGGGCCACGAAACGCAGCAACACCAAGGTAACGAGCATTACCACCCGCCTGGACAATGGGAACAGGATATTTATCTTCAACACCCTCTATCACCGTCTGGGAATGACCACCAACTATCAGGTCAACATCTTTCCACTTTTTTGAATTTTTCCTGTCGTGCTCATTTCCGGCATGTGAAAGTACTATCAGCTTTGCGTTTCCAGGTACCAACCCTTTGACTACAACAAGCATACTGTCCGGATCAAGGACTTTGATATACTGAACATCATTGGGATCAATAAACTTGAGAGCGTCGGGATTTAAAAGGGAAGTAATGGCGTATTTGCTATTTTTCCGTTCAACTATTCGCAGGGGCGGAGCTAATGGTGTCCCATCGAGGTAGACCACATTTGCACAGATCACCGGCAGCCTTTCACAAATCTGCCTGATCACCTTTTCACCCTGCCTTAATTCCTGGTCACCAAGACCGATCGCGTCATAGCCGGCGTACTCCATCGCTTCAATGACAAATCGTGATGTCAGTGAATCATTCAGGGCGGGCATAAAATCACCGGAATCAACAAGGATTACTTCACCGAGTTCACGGCGGCGTTCGATCTCGAGGGTACGTTTTTCCATCGCCCCAAGCGGATCGCTGGGGCAACGGCAGTTTTCAAAAGTTGCGTTTGTGCAGCCCGTATAGAGTATTTCAAGGGCGATGGCCGAAGAGGTGTTTACAACAATTATCAGCGAGACGACAATTAGCAGGACAGCTGATCTGGACAAATTCATCTAATAATTCTCTCAGCATTTAATTCTATTGCGCTACAGATATAATTCTAAATCAATTAATTATATTCTTTTAATCAGCCGTTTGTTCCATTTATTCAGTTACTGTTGAGTCCGGCTCCTCCTGTACAGCCCAGATTCCTTTACCTGCAGCCTTGGCTTCGTTCTCAAGTTGCTGATAGATCTCTGCCCGAGGGTGTTTATGTTCCCTGTTTACTTCAGCCAATCCCATTGAGAGCAACCAGCCATTATAATCAGTTCCATCAGGCAGTTTTACATAAGCAGCGATATCAACTGAGGCTGTATCCGGCTCCAGGGTGTTACAAAATTCTAACTCGATATTTGATTCCCCGAGAAACTCTTCAACCTGGGCAACCGAGGTGGAATCTATTGATACCAATACTCTCGTAGAATCAGTCTGTTCGTATAATGCGGATGGATTTATTCCGATAAGATTGACAACGCGGCCTTTATCCAGCCTGATAGAGTTCACGTCAATCACACTATCAACAGAATCATGAGTAGTAAAATAGAAGACAGAATAAACAAGTACTGCCGTTAAACACATGATTAAAAATACCGCAATTCCGGTTTTCATCTATAACTCCAAGAATTTGGTTCTCTTAAGCTGATTTCTCAGCAGCTTCCTGTTCTGCCTTGTGGATAATCGGATTCACCTTTTTCAGGAGTAAAAACAGGATAAATGCGACAAACAGTGACGATCCGACCAGCATAAAGAAGAAATTGCTATGTGACATTTTATCCCAGAAACCACCAATCAATCCCGACAGGTATCCGCCGATTGCAGCCGCGGCAAACCATCCACCCATCATCATTCCCAGTTTTCCCGGCGGAGCGAGTTTCGAGACCAGCGATAATCCCATTGGTGAAAGACATAACTCTCCAAGCGTGATGGTCGCGTATGCAGCAAGTAACCAGAATACACTGACATGACCAGTGTTACCCCCGTTCAAGCCTGCAAATGCAAGGATCAGGTAACACCCAGCTGTCAACAGCATTCCAATAACCATCTTGGCTGCTGTACTGGGCTCGAGGTTACGTTTTCTCAGGAATCCCCAGAACGCGATGACAGGGAAAGTGAAGAGAAGAATAAACATGGGATTAATTGACTGGAATGTTTCGGGTAACAGCGCAGTATTAGTTGCTTCCCTCGCCCAGAATGTCAGTGTCAAACCCTGCTGTTCAAAAGCCATCCAGAAGAAGATTACAATCCCGAATATTATCATGAGCGCCATAGTTCGTTCACGGTTTGTCTTGGGATCACCCATATCGACATTTGCCTGTTCGTCTTTTTCAGCCAGGCGTTTACGGCGTGGTGGAACATCTCCCTCTTCAACCTTGCTTCTGAAAGACATAAAAATCATTTGGGAAATAACCATCCCGATTCCTGCGGCGGCAAAAGCATAATGCCAACCATGTGTCGGGTGGAATGCCCTAAGGTATGTAGCGACAAGCGGTGAAATAAACGCGCCAAGATTAATACCCATATAGAATATATTATAACCGTCATCCTTCTTTTCAGGCACCTTGGTATAGAGATTACCAAGCATCGTAGAAATATTAGGTTTAAATAGACCATTCCCGATAATCAGGCAAACAAGCGCGGAGAAGAAAAAGGGCAATGGTGGGAACGCCAGCAGGAAATGTCCGGCAATAAAGAAAAATCCACCGATCATGATTGAACGTCTTGTTCCGAGGTAACGGTCGGCAATAATCCCACCGATAAATGGTGTGAAATAAACAAGGCCAACGTATAAGCCGTAAATCTGTGAGGTTAAAAACTGGCTGAATCCCAGCCCACCTCTTTCCACCTCGGATATCATGTAGAGAGCGAAAATCGCACGCATACAGTAGAAGCTGAATCTCTCAGCCATCTCTGTTAAAAATAAAATAGGTAATCCCCTGGGATGTTTCCGTTTAGCGGTTCCCGGTACATCACCTCCAGCCGCAGCTACACTCATCGGCATCCTCTTCCATGTATTTACAGCTTATTCTCGTGTTCGTGTTTAAATGATCAACAAAGATTGAACCAGAATCGGTTGATGTCAAGTTGATAAAGGACAAAATCACGATTTACAGGCTCGATACTGTGGACACGAAGAGGTGAAACTTGTGAGAGAATTGAAGAGTGGTTGGCACACTGTTGTTAAAGTAATGCTTAAATGAAAATCCGTAACGTGAGCTTTTGAGAGAAGATGTGGTTGATTTCATAATCCCGGGTTGCAAGCCAACCCGGGCTACGCATGTGGGTATTTTATTTTTTGATAGAGTCAGTTATAAATGGAAATGCTTTGAAATTGTTTGGAATTATATCACATATCAATTTTAAACGAGTGTAGCCTGGGTTGGCTCGCAACCCAGGATTCAGAGATGATTTGTATAAGCAAGTAGAAACGATTTATTTATATTGTGTTCAATCCGTCCATGGTGGAAAATCAATGATCCCTGGATCTGGATTGTTTTCCTCCCATAACCTTGCGCTTGACCATCTCCATTCAACAGGTTCTGTAACTAAATTCGCCCGTACCGGATTATTATGCATATATTCTATTGTTTTCCTGACCACTTCATCACTATAAACATTCCTGCCGAAAGCACCTTCTTGCCAGAATTGATAATATTGTTTACCCTTACGAGTCACTTTTAACCTACTCGCAATCCTCGCATTATTCATTTCTATATATTTCATTGCTTTATAACTGAATGGACGTTTGATTGAATGTAAAATCCTTGAAACCCTGACTTTCGAATCGTTAAATATTAATAAATGAATGTGATTCGGCATAATCACATAAGCCAAAAGTTTAAAATTCAATCGATTGCGTGTAATGATCAATTGATCAAGAAACAATTTGCACAGGTAAGAATTGCGAAAATGTGGTATGTTTAAATTACATTTAATTGTCAGGAAATGCGCATGACCTTCTTCTTCAATTATTCTTGGCATTTGAAATTAGTTAGAGTGGTTTGACGGAATTGTTTATAATATTCATTAATTTTATTAATCCCGGGTTGCGAGTCAACCCGGGCTACACACGAGAATGAATTTCTTTTGTATTGGAAAACAGATTATGTCAATTTCAGGTGGTAGCCAAATATTTCATTGGAACAATTACTGAAAATTTCGAGATATACCTCGATGTGATGTCTGGTTTGGTTATTGTCAACCGTTGATTTTAAAAAGGAAGATTCAACTCTGGTGAGCCCTAAGATATGAACAGTCATGCGTGTAGTCTTAGTTGGTTATTGTCAATCATTGATTAAACGTTGGAGGATTCAACTCTGTTGAGCCCAAAGATATGAGCAGTCATGCGTGTAGCCTGGGTTGGCTTGTAACCCAGGTGAATAGATTCATTATTAAGGAATAGCTTCTTCTTTTTCAAACTTTCCAAGGCGTGTAGCCTGGGTTGGCTCGCAACCCAGGTACATCTGAATTATTTCATTAGTACAACCTTTTGCATCAGATTCCGGGTGCCCCTGTCCCGCAATGGCGGGAAGACAGGATCTATTGTAGTTTGCACAAAATAAATCCCACTTGATAATCCTGAACCATCAAACTCAAACGAATGGTATCCTGCATTGTATTGGCCATCCGCCAGAGACGCTACATGTTGACCTAGCGCGTTGTAGACGTTCAACTTCATTTGTGAAAAATCAGCCAGCCCAATGGTGATATGTGTTACAGGATTAAAGGGATTAGGAAATGCTTTTTCCATGATGAAATCTGATGGACTTTCTGAGGATGCAGAATAATCACGAGATTCAGTATGAATAAATTCATCCCAACCGTAAGCTGTCCAGGTAAATTCATCATCACCAATTTGCCCACCTGCCAGCTTGATAACCTCTATTGTATCTGAAGCGACAACGTAATTAGGGTATAACCCTACACTGGCAACAAAATCATAAATAGCTCCCGGCACTACTCCTGGGACCTCCTGTTCAAAATCATTTGTAAAATGAATACTGGCGGGTAATCTAATTGTCGCGCCGAGTATTGGAAACGTAAACCCATTAGGCAGTATAACCTGCAGCCAAGCATCTGCATCAACAGGGAATCTCATATGGTTGTAAAGATTAATGTTGTAAGAGAAGATTCCACCCTCAGCAGGAATTACTACAGGTGGATTAACTGGTGTCATTATCAGGGTTGCCGGGTATGTTTCGTTTAAATCATATATATATGCTGCACCACTATCATAATTAGCAGTACTATCACCATCTTCCATCCAAGCTCCGACAAGTACATGCGAACCACTTATAGAAACACTACCGCCAAAGTAATCGTATCTTTGTGCATCGTAGGCCATCAACTTATACGTTGAAATCCATTCCTCCCCATCATGTTCAATTACATAAGCTGCACCAGCCTTCATTGCTGCTTCTCTATCACTTTGTGCACCAACTATAATTGTGCTGTCATATATAGAGACACTTTTACCGAAATAACCTTCATAATATGGATCGGGAGCCCTGATTCTTTGTTGTTGAATCCACTCTTCGCCGTTAAATGAATAAATGTAGATTGCCCCCGCATCTGTTGACCCCCAATCATAATAAAAAGCACCAACTACTGCGAGATTTCCCTCAACCGCAACAGAGCAACCAAACATATCCGCAGGAGATCCATCGCTGGCATAAATACGTTGTTCTTCAACCCAAATACTATCCTGAAATTGATATATATACGCAGCTCCTGAATTTATGTTTATACCATCAGCCCATATCGCTCCTACAATCGCCTTATTTCCATCTGTATGAATAGAGGATGAAAAATAAACATTCTCTTCTATATCTTCAGGTTGAATTCTTTGTTGTTCAATCCACTCTTCACCATCATAGTGATAATAATAGATAGCCCCTGCATATTCAGGCATATCTTCCTGTACACCAACTAGTGCTATGTCTCCATGTATTGCGACTTCATGCCCAAACAAGTCTTCTGCTTCACCGGCACTAGCAGTTAGCTTCTGTTGTTCGATCCAGGTGTCATCAATGTTCTCAAATATGTATGCTGCTCCAGCATACAACCCTAATTCATCATCTCCAGCAGAGCCAATAATGCATCGATTACCGACGATTGAAACTGAACTCCCGAAGAATCCCAAATCGTCTGCATCACTTGCTAGTAGCTTGGTGTGTTCTAACCATGCACCTTGCTGTCGTTTATAGATATATGCCGCACCAGTCTCATCACCATTATCGTCTAGGCCCAATCTTGCGCCTATAACTGCAAAATCACCTGAAATTGAAATAGAATAACCAAAATTATGATCTTCACCAGCATCACTGGCGGTCAATTTCTGTTCTGTTTGAGCAAAGATAGAGATAGGTATATACAGGCTGGTCAGAATTGATATTATTATCCAACGCATGACTAATCCTGAACTTATTTATCCAATCTCTAAATATATAAAAAAATCCCCTGATTTCTCAAGGGATAGGTGATTATAAATATATTATTATTCAACTTGTTACGATGTATATATACCATATACCTAATGACAGATTACAGCAATATCCCCGCTATTGCTGCTGTCTGCCAGCTTGCCATGGCACCGGCGAACATCGCACGTAAGCCCAGACGTGCCAGGTCTTTTCTTCTAGAAGGTACTAATGCGGCGATCCCTCCGATCTGGATCGCTATTGACGAGAAGTTCGCAAATCCACAAAGCGCATAAGTAGCAATAGTAAAACTCCGTGGGCTGATCTGATCCTTAACATTAACAAGGTCAATATAGGCGATAAACTCGTTAAGGCTGATCTTTGTACCCAGCAGATAACCCACTTCGAGGATATCCTTAGGGCTGACACCCATCAATAACGCCAGTGGTGAAAATACAATCCCAAATATTGTTTTTAATGTCAGATCCCATCCAAACAAACCCCCAAACCAGCCAAGAATGCCATTTATTAAGGCTATCAACGCAATAAATGCTATCAGCATCGCAGCTACATTTACTGCCAGTTTAAGACCATCGGTAGCACCTGCTGCAGCCGCGTCGATCACGTTTGTGTTCGGTTTTTCGAGATCAACTTTAACAGACGTACCGGTAACAGGCTTTTCCACCTCCGGCACCATCATTTTCGCAAACACCAGCGCCGCAGGAGCACTCATGACCGATGCTGCCATCAGGTGCCCCGGATCAATCCCGAACCTTGTATACGCAGCGAGTACACCCCCGGCAACCGTCGCAAAACCACAAGTCATTATCGCCATGATTTCGCTGAAGGTCATTTTATCTATGAACGGTTTAACAACAAATGGAGCTTCCGTTTGTCCAACAAAAATATTACTAGCCGACGCCAGGGATTCAGCCCCGGAAGTTTTCATCAACCGTGTCATAACCCAGGCAAATCCCTGGACAATTCGCTGCATAATTCCCAGGTGATAGAGCAGCGCCATTAATGAGCCGAAAAAGATTATCGTTGGAAGGACGTGTATTCCAAAAATTGTCCCAATCGAAACAAACGATTCGGAATCAGGGTTCCAGACCTGGAAGCCCTCAACTAATCCACCCGGAGGAATACTGTCGGAGATTGAAGTGGCTATATCTGAACTGGTTAGATACAGGTCTCCGAAGATAAATTTTGCACCGTAATCCGTGTACATTAATAGTTTTGATACCAATGCCCGGGCTCCCTCGAACAACCATTCTCCAGGTGTAGTTTTGAGAACAATAATCGCAAATACCACCTGGAGACCAACACCCACACCTACAGTCCGCCAGTTTATTGCTTTCCGGTTGTTGGACATCAACCAGGCTATACCCATCAAGGCTATAACACCAAGAATACCTGTAAATCTTTCCAAGGATATCTCCTTTTCCTGCTACATCTGATCAAACCAGGATAAAAAAAGAGGCAGGAAGATCGATCAAATAGAAATCAATTCCTGCCTTTAAAAATTAACACTTCAGGTGTCATTCTTTGCCACCGTTGAATAAGCGTGTCTGTCCTCTAAGCTCTCCAGTTTCTCCCGGTGGCTGCCAGCAATTTCGGCACCTTGCTTCGTAGATGGTCGTCCCTCCGACTACAATCCTCTCTGTCCCTCCGCCAATGCGCTGAGTCCGGTGAGCGGGTGCTCCGCACTTATGACAGACTGCCATCAGCTTGGTGACATATTCAGCTTCACAGATCAGTTGAGGTACCGGTTCAAATGGATCACCACGGTAATCGGTATCCAATCCGGCAATTATAACTCTTTTCCCTTTTTCAGCAAGTCGCCTGACTACTGTGGGTAAATCCCCCTCGATAAACTGTGCTTCGTCTATTCCAACAACTTCTGCATCACCAATTTGATCCTCTATCTGTCGTGCATTTTTAACGAGTAAAGATGGGATTCTCATTTCGCTGTGGCTGACAACATCCTGTTCATCGTACCTGTCATCAATACCCGGTTTGAATACTACAACAGACTGCTGCGCTATTTTCGCACGACGGATCCGCCTGATCATCTCCTCTGTTTTCCCGGAGAACATACACCCGCAAACAACTTCCACCCAGCCGCGTCCATCATCCCGCATAATGCTCAGCATCAAGTACTTTCCTCGTTTAACAGGGTTCTGATATGATTGGAGAGAATACGAATAGCCGGTGTGTTTTTTCCACCTCTCGGGATAATAATATCGGCATATCTTTTTGATGGTTCTACAAACTGAAGATGTGCCGGCCGCACACTCTCCATGTACTGCAGGATAACACTCTGTGAACTTCGACCACGTTCAATCTCGTCACGTTGCAGTCGTCGAGCCAGGCGAAGATCAGCTGATTCATCGACGTAAACAGAGAAATCGAGCATATCGCGAAGTTCAGGGACAAAAAGAACCTGGATACCCTCAATGATAATTACCGACCGTGGATCGAGCGTAGTCGTTTCACCCGTCCGAGTATGATCTATAAATGAATATACGGGTTCTTCAATGGGGCTACCGTCCATCAGTTGTTCGAGGTGTTCTATCAGCAGTTCATTGTCGAATGCTTCCGGGCGGTCAAAATCCCACTTGGCGCGTTTTTCCGCGGGAATCTCTCGTAGATCGTGATAATAATTGTCCTGTGAACAGATCAAAACTTTGTCTTTGCCAACCATTTCAGCGGTACGATTAGCGACCATTGTTTTGCCGCTGCATGTCCCCCCCGCTATCCCCACAAGCGCTTTTGGCTTCATTCACCCGGCCCTTTCAGCAAAGCCGAATCGCTGAACGGATAGGGATACAATTCATCTAATGAGTGGATACCCGTTTTGTCTGTTTCCGGATCGTATATAATTACATCGATCCCGCGGGCGTAATCATGCAGCAATTGCCTGCAGGCACCGCACGGCTGGACAATCTCGGGAGCTGACGCGGAGATTACAATACGTTTGAATGATCGTACACCTTCTGATAAAGCCTTGGTCAGGGCAACCCTTTCAGCGCAGATAGTCAATCCGAAACTGGATGATTCAACATTACATCCGGTCCATACATTTCCTTCGCTGTCTTCCAATGCCGCACCTACCCGAAAACCCGAGTAAGGAGCCGCGGCATTCTCACGAGCCGTGGTCGCTTTTTTCAGAAGGTTTTGAATTTGAGGTGTGTTTATATCCATCCAAATACCCGACCTGGTTGTCGGTTAATTCCACTTTTTCCTGTATTTTTTTCAGGAACTGCACCATATTTTCATCAGATACCGCACGTTTACCCAGGGAAATTGAATTTCTTTCGAACGTCCAGGTTCCATCTTGTGTACGGTTGGTGATCAATTTTTCAAAGTGTTTCCCCAGCCTGCTGCAGGTAGCAAAGGGAATATCATCCACACGTACAATTTCCCTTTTAAAACTCCTGCTGTTGCTGCTAATAATGAGTCCGATTTTATCCTTTTCTACCTGGCTTAGCCACTCTTCCACTTTACCCCTGTCGGCATCAGTCAGCAGGATTGTCATCCGGATGTCCTTAGGTAAACTTTTAAGTTCCCTTTGAAGAGCGTCAACCGGATTCTCAAATTTTACGTTTGCCTCTTTATGTAACTGGTAATCCGGCCCGCCACGGCAGACACCAATGATAGCCACCGGAATCCCTTTTTTCATGGGACCGGCACCAAGTTCAACAATTTTTTTACCGGGGAACGGACGTTCATTGGTAGAACTGACCAGAACATTAGCACCTACGAAGGGTATACGATATTCACTCGATAATTCAACAAGTGGATCTATACCTTTACTCAAATCCCGATAGCTTGTTAAAATCGCGTCCAGCCCAAGCTTTTTCATACCGGCGAGTAACATCTCTGTTTTTCCGGGCCCGGTATCAGGACGAATTGCAGAAAAATTACCCGCATCAACAACGAGACGCATAGAACGATCGAGCTCGAGGTTTTCGATAGCTTTAGCCCGGCGTGGTATTCCACCGGCAGGATTTCCCGGGCATTTACAAGGTGCTACTGTTCCCAGGAGGTTGCCCGAATAGATTATATCAAACGGACCGCTGGGTATCTCACTGCTGCATCCGAAAAAAAGACAAATTGATACAAGTAGAAGAAAGAGGTTAAAATGTCTAAGCGAAAAGAAACTTCTCATAATTACATCTTACCTGATTAATAAAACTTTCTGCAGCGAAATATATGTACCGGATTCCACTTGCACAAAGTAGATTCCCGAGGAAAGATTCCCGCCGTTGAAAATAAATTTATGTCTCCCGGCTTTTAGAAGTCCTGAATGCAATGAAGCCACCTCCTGCCCCAGGATATTATAAACATTAAGCCTAGTGAACCTGCCCTCCTTTAAATCGAGCCGAATAGTCGCCGTTGAGTTGAAAGGATTTGGATATGGCGGATGGAGACGATATTCCCGGACTATGCCGGCACCATTCTCAACTTCGGACAATCCAAAAGGCGCGAGAGTAAACCAGCCGGAGAGTGGAGGTTCTGTGCTCTGAAGCTCAGCCGACCAGTTTATTTCATCCGTTGAAGTAAGGTTGGTTTCGTTCTCAATCCAGCCGTCTGAAGTGTATTTCCAGATCCTCATATCGTCCGTAGAATAATTGTCACCGTAAATTTGCTGCAGTTCGTTGATATCAAAATGAATAATTAACTGGTGCAAATATCCGGTATTTATATCGTCGGGATTAAAATCAACTGACAGGACAATACAAAAATTCAGGCTGGGCAAATCCATATTCCATCTGGGGTGCTCACATTCGTAAGAACAAAAATCAGCGTACCTGGTACCATGCCCTTCATCCCCGATAAACCTGATTTTTGCTCTTTCCCCGAGAATTATAAAATCACTCAACGATCCCGGATTATATTGTTCGATAACATGCTCGGCCGGTATCCCATCAACACCAAGCCATTTATTCATTACCCCACCGTATCCGGACGGAGTAACAGTAAATACCAGGGGATCAAGAAAGAATTCCGAACCTCGTTCGTTGGTGAATATGGATTCCATGTAGGGGATTTCCGGGGCGAGGCTATCGCTGCCGAATATCCTCATCTGCAGATTGCCCCCGATTGCTGATGGATCAAGGGTAACTATCTCGGCTATAGTAGAAATTGAATCGATTAAGCCTTGACCGTCGCCCACGTAACCAACGTATATAAGACTATCGTCACCCGACGGTAATCCAATATTGTCACCCTCCAGAACTGGCAGATCAAGACCGTCATTGTCAGTATCGTGGATTAAATGCCAGATACATCCACCATCGACCGGTTCTCCTGTAAAATTCGGTATTTCCAGGTAACCACGGGTGAGGGTATCGTAAGTAGCTGCAATATTAAGATTAAACTGCGGTTGTGCATATAACACAGTTGATATAAACAGGAACAAACAGCGAGAGAATACCAGGAGTTTTTTCATTTTTCACTTCTCCTGTCTCTGCTGATATTTGCATGACTTTTCCGGGGATTCTGGATTAATTGCCTGTTCTTCAGATCGGGAACAGGTGGAATCTGTTTATCATAATTCTGATTGAGCGGAATCGAATTATGAACAGGAGTAATTTTTGGTGATGCGGAATTGATGAAAGTAGTATTCAGCATATCAGGCCGACGATAATAATACCAGTTTTTCTGCTCCTGTAACCAAATGTAGTAACCTTTAGCGGGTTCAAATGCGTTGAATTGTCCCCTCCAGTTACCGCCATCGAACCATGCAACCTGGTACCAGCCATTCTCGTTATCAAATGATAAAACCAGTTCGAGACTATTTTCGTGAAATCCGTCTGGATTCGCAGGCAGTAGGCCTTCAATGGGTAAAAATCCTGCTGTTTCGAGACCGGAGTTCTCCAGGTTCAGATCTCCAGCCCAGACTGAACCAACCATGTGAAGTCCGGGTTCAAAAACACCCCTGTTTATTACCGGCTCATTGTTTGCGTTTCCATATACAAAAACTATCTGTGAATCAGGATTTGCTTCATTTATATAGATCCAGTAGGCTGATTCATAGCTAAGGATTGTATCAGCAAGTTCTCCATGCCATTCACCATCCAGATCTTTCCAGGCAGAGATCCATTCGCCCGATATATCATCAAATCCGAAAATCCTGTCGGATTCCTCTTCAATTAGTCCACCCGTTAATACTTCTTCAAACACTTCACTTATTACAGGTTCTTCGGGTAGAAATGGGAAACTCACCAGGTTCCAGCCATGGTAAAACATGTATTTATAGCATCCTGCAGGCGATGAAGGCGATTCAACTTCACAAAAAGAACTTGTCGGTATTATAAATACTGCCAGCAGTATTACCAGAATATTCAAGTTATTTAATAAAATTTTACGCATATATAAATGTAGCCTTCCTTTGTACCTGCGGGCAAGAAAATACTTTAACGTTAAAGATCAATAATTCTGTTAATTCAGAGCTATACTCGCCGCGAAGAGAAATTAAGACGTTTTCATATGCGTGAACATTATTTTTTCAATATATTCCGTCTCATAATTTCAGGGGAAAACAAAAACCCAACTACTGTAAAACTTTTGTCGTATTTAATTGAATAATTCTTTAGTTAGTGAAGATCATGAACAACATCCTTGGCACGTCTGAAGACTGGAAAAATCTTGGCTTTCGTTGTGGTGTAGAGATTCACCACCAGATTAACACCAGGCAAAAACTGTTTTGCCATTGTCCCGCGGGAACATACTCGCCCCACTGGCATGCCGAAGTACTGCGACATATGCGTCCTACTATGAGTGAACTAGGGGAGTATGACGGCACAGCTTTGATGGAGTTTAAAACAAAGAAAGAGATCATCTATCGTCTGAATCGGGACTATGTCTGTACCTACGAAATGGACGATAATCCTCCTTTTACCATCAACGAGGAAGCTGTTGACCAGGCATTGACCATCGCGCTCGCGTTTAACTGCAAAATGGTCAGCGAACTCCATGTAATCCGTAAACAATACCTCGACGGCTCAATTCCCACCGGTTTCCAGAGAACATGTATCATCGGTGTTGATGGTATCCTTCCCCTCTCCAACGGCCGTGAGATCCGGATTATCCAGGTTGGGCTTGAAGAAGATTCCTGCCGTGAAATATCAGACATCGGCCACAGGATTATCTTCTCTGTTGACAGGCTGGGTATACCTCTAATCGAGGTTGTTACGGATAAACAGTTCGAGACACCCTGGGAAGTGGCCGAGGGTGTTAACCGGATCGGACGGTTATTACGCGCGACCGGTTACGCACGGCGGGGTATTGGTGCCGGGCGGCAGGATGTGAATGTTTCGATCACTGGTTCAACACGTGTAGAGATAAAGGGTGTTCCAAGAATTCCAAGGATTCCATACCTGACCGCCCATGAAGCACGGCGCCAGGAATCGCTGCTGAATATCAGAAATGAACTTTCACATCGTGGTCTCTCATCATCTGATATTCCTGGAGAAGGTCTGATTTGGGACGGAAAGCCTGATTCATTTCACCGCCCTGAACTCAACGCCTGTTTATCTGCCGGTGATAAGGTGGGAGTAGTTAAACTGCCAAATGCTAAAAACCTGGTATCCATGCCCCTGACCGGTGAGAGAAGATTCCAGGATGAACTTAGTGGTCGTGTACGAGTTATCGCCTGTCTCGACCAGATGCCGAATATATTGCATACCGACGGTGACACCGGGGGACTCGATCAGCACGACAGTGATCTCATCGGAAAATTTGTGAATTGTGGAAAAGATGACATTGCTGTAGCTGTATGGGGGGGCGAAAGCGACGTTCAGACTGCCATGAATGAAGTACTCGACAGGTGGAAGGAGTGTTTTGATGGCGTTCCTAATGAAACAAGACAGGCAATGCCGGACAACACAACAGATTTTGAAAGAATTCTGCCTGGGCCTGACAGGATGTACCCGGACACCGATTCAGCACCCAAGGAAATCCCGGAGATCAGGGTAGAAAAAGCACAGAAAAAGGTGCCGGAAAATCCCTGGGACAGGGAAAAACGATACAAAGAAATGGGACTACCTGAAGACATTATTGATCGCCTTGCGATCAGTCGCTTTGCTCAACTCTTTGATAAACTCGTGGCGGAAAAAATAATCGCCCCGATGAGAGCAGGTGAACTAATGATCAGAATCAGGACAGCGCTTTCTCGTCGGGAAATAAACGTTGAGGCGCTCTCGGATAAACATTGGGAACTGCTCTTAATCGCCATGGGTGAAGGAAAAGTCAAACGTGAAGTCCTGTTTGATTTTATCGAAGCCTGGTCAGAAAAACCGGGGAAATCCATCG
Source organism: bacterium (assembly GCA_028278125.1). Next base: position 20,534 of record JANQEY010000120.1, read on the forward strand.
ACCAGGTTTTGGAGGATAACCATTGGCTGCCTGCCGATGACGAAGAAACCTGCAAAATCATCAATGACTCGATTCGATTTGCGCTCAGCGAACGTCCTGAACGGTCTGATTTACATGAAATTATTGCTTCAGGTGCGGCAATGAACAAGCTCATTGGACGAATCGACGGGAATACTGTAAACAGTCGCATTACTGACGCTTTGAAACTTGAAGAACAGGCAGCTTATTGATAATATTCAGTTTTGTATTTGAACATCAAGCAGTCTTTTAACAGCGGTAACACTAACTTCGGACCGCCATGAAAATACTTCGAATATTGTTCATGACCCGGCCAACTAAAAAGCCGGGAATCAGGATACATGAGGATATCGGTACTAGAAAAAAACTGCTTATCAATCTATTCCTCCTTTTAGGTGTAATCCTCATTGGTACATTAGGATACATGCACCTTGAGAATTCAACATTCCTCGCCTCGTTGTACATGACTATTATCACGCTGAGCACAGTTGGTTTCGGTGAAGTGATAGAACTTCATGGCCCGAGCAGAGTACTAACAATTATTATTATTCTTGCGGGTTTGACAATCGGAGCCATGTCGCTGGGAACCATCACCACCTATTTTGTCAGCGGGGAACTGATGGAACGTATGAAAGGAAAGCGCATGCAGAAGAAACTTGATGAGATGCGTGATCATGTAATTGTGGCCGGATTTGGTAAACTCGGTCGTGAAGTTGCTTTTGAGCTTAAAAGAGAGAAAAATAATTTTTGCATAATTGAGACCGATCCTGAACATGTACAACAGGCCCGCGATAAAGGATTTCTGGTAATCCAGGGAGACGCCTCAGAGGATGATATCCTTTTAACTGCCGGTGTAGACCGGGCATACGGGCTTGTTGCCGCATTAACCGGTGAATCGGGTAATGTTATGGTAACCATTGCCGCCCGTAACCTGAATCCCAAACTGGTAATCGTAGCGCGTGGTAATGATGACAGCAGTGTAGCTAAACTCAGCCGTGCCGGCGCTGACAGGGTAGAACTTCCCTTCAAGCTTGGTGGACGTAGAATGATGTCCCAGGTTTTGAAACCGGATTTTGTCGAGTTTTTTGATCTCTTCATGGACAGGGTAGGTTATAAATTCCATGTAAAGGAATTCAAACTATCGGAAACCTGCCCGTTGATTGGAAAAACCTTGGCACAGTCAGACATCAGGAGGATGAGCGGCGGCGCCCTGGTTATGGCAATTAAGCGAGGCGACCAGGAGATTCTTCTCCACCCCGATGCCGAACAGAAATTCCAGGCCGAAGACATGGTGTTAATTATGGGCGACAATGAACAGTTGGAAGCTGTTCAAATCCTCCTCGAAGGAATTATGCCCAGTGCAGTATAAAAATGTCCCGGGATTAATTATGAAAAATCAAAAATACATCTCATTCTTATTGATAATATTAGTAGTATGTTCTATTTCCCACGCAGTAGAGGTAAGATCAATCTACCTGGAAAACGGCCTTGAAGTTGTCCTGATGCCTGATCCTTCCTCTCCGCTCATTTCATCCCTCGTTATTGTCCATGTAGGTTCAGGAAACGAGAGCCTGGCAACCGCCGGGGCTACTCATATGCTGGAACACATGATGTTCCGGGGGACAAAAACTCGTTCCCAGGGCGATATCTACGATTCCATGGACTTAATGGGTGCGTATTATAACGCACAGACCCAGAAAAATTATACCAACTATATCCTTGTTGTGCCGAAAGAACATGCCCAGGAGGCTATGGAGATCCAGGTGGATATGGTACTGAACTCGGTGATTGATCCCGACACATTCGAGGTTGAAAAGGGACGCGTGGTAGCTGAACTGGAACAGACATACAGCCGTGCTTCTTACGTTGCTGAAAATGCCCATATCAAACATCTCTATGGCGATTCACCTTATTCCTTCTCAACTTTGGGTTCGATAAATGGAATCAAGAACATCAGCCGTGATGAAGTTGCGAAATTTCATTCTGACTGGTACAAGGTTAACAACATCACACTTGTTCTACGGGGGGATGCAACTTTTAGAGAGATGGAAAACCTGGCAAAGGAAGTATACGGAAGGGAAGTTGCCAGTGTACTTCCCGAACGACCTTCCAGTTGGCCATCAGGATTCGACAACTGGAGACAAGGGCAGGTACATATTACTTATGGAGATGTCAACAGCAGTACACTGACAGTTTCTTTACCGGCACCAAGATTTGACGATTCCGATTATCCAGCCTTCACGCTGTTGGAATCATTTCTCAATGATATCCTTGATGAAGGACTTCGACCTGCGGGTATGCCGATAATTACTTATGTCTATACCAGCATTACAACCAACAGAGAATTCAGTGTCTTAAACGTACATACGGGGCTAATGCCCGGTGCTGATCCGGAAATTGTAGCCGGAAAAATTATTGAAACAGTCACAACTCTTCCTTCACTCGAATTATCGGACGAAAAAGTTATCAGTAAACATGAAAGCATTCTACGTGAAGAGCTGTTTTTCTCTGAACAGGTTCAGTATGGATCATTTTTACTTGTACCCAAACTGGCACTTGCACCCTACGGTTTCTGGGAAAAGATGGTGGATACTCGATCCGGATTGACTGCTGATGACCTGGTTCAGGTCTCTAATAAATGGTTTGATGAACCGTATTACCTTGCAAGTGCTTACCTCCCCTACCCCGAAGAAGAGGAAACAGCAGAGAGTGAAGTAACTTTTGGAACAATTGAATCCCACACCCTGGATAACGGCCTTGTTGTCCATGCAGCGCAAATAGAAAATGTACCTGTAGCAGGGATACATGTAGTAGTGAAAAATCGTAGTCTGATTGAGGGTGAGTCCAGGCGTGGTTGGGCTGATTTAATACATCGGCTGCTATTATCTGGCTATGAGGATGTAGATAAACAGTTATTTGAAGAAGAACTTGAGAATATTGGGATGGATATCAGCACGATCGATAATCCACAGATTCCAATGGATGACTACAGGACAACTCCCGAATATGGCTTTATTCGTATCCAGGTTCTGGCCGAAAGATGGCCAGCGGCATTAAAATTACTTGAACGGCTGCTGGAAACACCCGGCGTGTCTGCTGAAGAAGTCGAGATTGCTAAAGTTGAGCAATCCAGTGTGATTGAAAGGAACCTTGGAAAGTTAAATAAATCTGCCCGATCGTTATTCAAGCAAAAATTATATGGCCAAAGTGTCCTGGCGCAAAGTGTGTATGGTGATGGAATTTACCACGATCAGGCGACTGAGGAATCTATAGCCGAATTCGCGAAGGAATATTTATCATCAGATAATATCGTAATCTCAGTATTTTCACCCGCAGAACCTGGGGAAGTGATCAACGTTATTACTCAGAATCTTTCCAGAATAAAAAAATCTGGGAACAATTATGGAGAAAATAATGCTCCGGTTTCTCAGCCGGGTGAATACTCTGTAACCGGTAAAGGAATGCAGGGATACCTTGCCAGCGGTTTTCTTATCACCGACATTGATGCGGACGATCTTCCAGCACTGAAAATCGCCAACGCCATGATATCCGATATGATTTACCGGGATCTTGGCGAAAAACGGGGATGGGCTTACGGTGCTGGAAGTTCCCTGATGTACCGTCCAACATCCCCAGGATCGGAGAATGGCTGGGGTTCCTGGTCTGTATCGATGGGTTTACCGGAAGAACACCTGGATGAATCCAGGGAATTTGTTTATGATCACCTTGCAACCATTGCCCAGGGAAAATTTGATAATCACCGGATGGAGGTTGCGAAACAGTCCATTTTGGGTGCAGTTTCCCGTAGGTATTCCAGCAGGATAAACCTTGCGATGGCAGCGGGACATGATTCCTTTATTTATGGTGATCCCGGCTACACCTGGAAATACTACGATGCATTAAAAAACGTTACCATCGATGAAGTTAGAAGTATAGCGCGTAAATACCTGGCAAAACCTGCAAATATTGTGAATGTCCAGGGATTGCCCGAAAAAATGGATCCCGGTGAAAGAAAAATGCCGCCAATGGGAATGCCGGGTGGAATGGGACGTTAGTTCAGATTGACTCATTAACAATAACATGAGGAGAGACCACATGAAAATTAAAAGATCACGGACGCTTTGGGGAGTTCTGGTCGTTCTCCCGATGCTGCTGGGCCTGGTCTTACTGGCCGGCTGTACCAAAACAATGCCGGAAGAATATCACATGATCATTGCAAACCTGAAGGAAGGTTTTAATGATGAAGATATAGACCTCTTTTGCGCAGATTTTATGGAGATGATGTATACCAGCAAATCCGGTATGGATTACCTGCAGATGATCCGGGCAAACCGTAAAGAACACGGGATGTGGAAAACGGAAAAGTATAAGGGTAAAATCGGCGAAGAACATATCTGGAAAATCAAGTGTATTAAGGGAAGCCAAACTCTCGCCCTTGTCATCAACCATGAAAACGAGATTATCAGCCTGTCTTTCAGGTAGGATTCTGTTTAGTCGTTTGATCTTTACTTCAGACGCTGGTTTTGAAGTTTATAGATAACCCGGCATATTAGCCGGGTTTTGTTTTGTTACCAACGTTGGATATTTCCGACTAATTCAATTAAATACAAAATATACTTTCTATACAAATTTCTTAATTTGTATACATTATATTCTTTTCAGGTTAAATCGACTAAAAGCTACCTCTTGGATTGGATAGAATGAATTTACTTCAAGATGCAAAAGCCCTTTGTATTATGGCGATATTTTTCTGCACCTGTCTACCAATCTATGGGCAGGACAGCTTGAATGTCACCATGGTTGGAAGCCTGTATAACTTTTGGGGCAGTCTTCAAAGTGTTACGCCAAATGGAAGTTATATTTATGTAACACATGGCTGGGGCAGCACAACTGTTGGCTGGGGTCGAATACAAATTTTAGACGTGAACGATCCGGAAAACCCCGTCGAAGTAGGATTCTACCACAATCCAACATCAGTGCAAAATATCTATATTCGAGACCATTATGCTTATCTTGCCGCTTTAGATGGTTTGTATATTCTTAATATTCAAGATCCAATATCACCATTTGAAGTTGGATTTTATGATAATCCCGGCAGTGCTCAAGGTGTCATGGTAAGTGGCGATTATGCCTATATCGCTAGTTCTTATGGTATGTACGTGGTGGATGTTACTGATCCATCCAATCCATTCGAAGTAGGTGCTGTAGAAATGGCCGAAAACGCTTATAATGTTGTCATTGACAGTATTTATGCTTATGTAGCCGCAAGTGTTGTGGGTCTGCGGATTATTGATATCAGCGATCCTGAAACACCTGAAGAAGTTGGTGTTTATAACGAAGGTGGTTGGACACACGATGTGGATGTCTTAAACAGTATAGCTTATGTAGCGAATAGTTTTTACGGCTTACAAATAATTGATGTAAGTGAACCTACGTCACCAGAAGAGGTCGGTTACCTTGATACCCCAGGCTATCCAGAAAGTATATCACTGGCAAATGATTTAGCTTTTATTGCAGACGACGAGGGTGGGTTAAGAATTATAGATGTGACAGATATTGCTGAACCTGTGGAAATAGGCTTCATTAATTCATTTGAAGACGCTGAAGATGTCTCAATTAGCGGGAATTATGCCTATGTCATTGATAGAGAGGTAGGACTGAAATCTATTGACATTAGTTCACCCAACGTACCTTTTATTGTCGGATCTGCAGGCCAGTGTGGATATCTAACAGGTATTAAATTAGCTGGAGATGAAGCTTATTTAGCCGCTAACTATGCCGGCTTACGAATTGTAGATATAAACGATCATTTTGCTCCCGAAGAAATTGGATCCGTTGACACACGATATCGAGTTGTGGGTGTAGGTTACTCCGACGGTTACGCTTACCTGGCTGAAGGAAATGATGGTGTACGAATTATGGATGTATCAGACCCCTCCACTCCCGTGGAAACAGGTTCGATTGAGACTCCTGATTTTGCTACAACTGTAATAGTAGAAGATGACTACGCTTACGTGGGATCCGACTGGGAAGTGCTAAGAATTATCAATGTCAGCTTTCCTTCAAACCCTGTTGAAACAGGCTCCTATGTAGCACCTGACAGAGTATGGGGACTTCATGTTAATAATGAATACGCCTACCTGGCTGCAGGAGACGCTGGTTTACGAATAGTAGATATAAGTGATCCTTTCGCTCCAGAGGAGGTTGGATCAATAGAAATACAGGGAGCGGCAATTGATGTAGATGTCCATAACGGGTATGCCTATACAACAGGATACAGTTCGGGTTTGCGGATTATCGATGTTCATGATCCATCCATACCATCGGAAATAGGATATTATGACGTATTTAATGAAGCCTTTAGCGTAACAATTTCGGGCAATTATGCTTTCATCGCAGATTATGAATGTGGTCTGCGAATTCTTGACATCAATAATCCGACAGCACCAGTTGAAGTGGGCTATTATGACACACCGGATCAATGCAGGGATGTAGCAATCAGAGGTAACTTTGCTTATGTGGCCGATTGGTTCTCTTTAAGAGTTTTTGATTGCTCTGCAGCTACAGCAGTTAGTAATCGGAATTCAAATGTTATACCCAAAGATTTTTTTGTTTCCGAACCCTACCCGAATCCTTTTAATTCATCTACCAGGCTGAATATTTCTATACCCATATCAGGGATAACGAAAATTGGCATTTATAATCTCTTAGGTAGAAGTCTTTTCCAAACTTCAAACCATTACCAGGCTGGAATCCACCGCTTCCTTTTTAATAAAAGCTCTGTTGAGGGTAATTTGAGTAGTGGTGTTTATTATGTAACGGTTCGCTATGATAATCAACATCGGGTCAGGAAGGTAGTTTTGGTGGAATAAAACTGTCAGAGAAACCCGGGTTGCGATATTTATAAAAGAAATTCAATCGAGATTGCTTCGTCGCTACGCTTCCTCGCAACGTCACCAGGGGTGGCCCGACATCATTGTCGGGTGTCATTATTTGAGAGAAACACGGTTTGCGTCCCCCTTTGCTAAAGCTACGGAGGATAAAAGCCAACCCGGGCCATTAAAAAAACATACCTTTTTCTATCTATTAAAGAATAATTTCCATCTCCAGCTGGTTGAGGTTTGATTTTTCGAATCCACAACTCAATAAAAATTCATGCATTAAATCCTCCGGAACAACCGGGACAATCTCAAAGGTACAATCAGCAAACTTATCAAAAAGAAGTGACATCAGTTTCGTGCCCCAACCCTGCTTCCTGTCCGATTTCGTAACATAAACGGCATTCAAATAAACCTGGTTTTCCGGTTTCTTTGTGAATATCGCAAAAGCCTTATTGTCAAGTGTATACCCCGTTGACGAAGGACCAAGTGCGGAGAAGAATTCCGGAGAACAATGCCAGGGATAGTCTTTATTTAAACCCTCAGTCATAACCAATGAAATATCTCTTGTATCCATCTCTTCGAGAGTACCGGTTGCGTTACCGTTTGTCTCCTGTTTTGGTTTGCTGTAACCAAAGAGTTTTCTAATAGTTTTGAATCCCGTTTTTTTATAGACATTAACAGCCGGATCATTTGTTTCAAACACCTCAAGGCGCATGGATGTAAATCCCGCTTCAGTGGAATCCAGGATAGATTTATTCATCAGTGCCTGCCCAATTCCCTTGTTCCTGAATTCGTCAATAATACCCATCGCCGCCCCACGCATCAGCTTTCCCCTGCTGCCAAGAAGAAGCATACCCGCCTGATTTCCATCCATCATGGCTACAAGCGATCTGTGAAGGTTGATATTATAAAGCGCGCAGAATTTTGAAAAGGTAAACGTGTCAACATTTACAGGAACTACATACCCCTCAAATCCACTGGTAAAAAGATCAGCAAGTTGTTCATGGGTAAATTCCGAGGCTGGGATAAGTTTCATGATGATCTCATTAATATAATTAAAAGGTTTTGGGACCTAGGAGGGACTAATATATCAAAAACTAGCTTTCCTCCCTGACAATATTAAATGTGACAAGCACACCTTTGTCTGTTGGTGTAGTCGTAAGAATTTCGGAATACTTAAGATTATCGACCGGGACTTTTATCTCGGCAGATAGCTCTTCTTTTATCTCCCTGATTTTTTTCAGGAGAGCGTCACCATCAAAATCCTCATCAGAAAATTGCGTTTCCACAAGCCATAAATCTTCCGTCGAGGATAATATTTTAATCTTTTTTTTATCGCCAGGCGTCAACTCAAACCACCTAATTAATAGTCAGCATAAATGATATATAACATCATGACTGGCACAAACATACAGCTTCGATCGATTTCCAGCCTGATTTTCGCGCGGTAAACGCTAGTCGTGAAACTGTTGTCCCTGTCTTAACCACATCGTCAACAATCACCAATATCTTTGATGAATCATCGCATTTTTCAATGCTGAATGCTCCCTTCATCGTTGTTTTACGATCATCAACCGTTAGCAACGACTGGTGAGGACCAGCCAGGATTCTTGAGCTCAGACTGGAACTGAATGGAACGGATTGTATTTCAGCAAGATATTTTGCCAATATTTCAGCAGGGTTAAAACCTCTTTCACGTCTCCTGGATGGATGGTCCGGTACAGGAATCACAACGCTGTCCCCTGCCACAAATTCCATCTCAGTCAAACGTTCTGATAATTTATATGCCAACTGTTTCGCCAGGTATATGCCCTTCTGGAATTTGAAACGATGTATAATTGTCCTCATACGTTCATCGTACTGGAAACCAATCCATAGCCTGTCTATTCCCCTGGGCGATGGCAATCCCCTGGCTTTTAGGAGGCTTCCCCAGCAGATGTCGCAAACCTCTGTCCCATTATCCAGGTGATCATCACGGTTACAACAGATACAAACTTTCGGCCAGACTACATCGGAGGTCACATCCCATATTTTACGAAAGACTGATTTTATCCCGGCAGTCATTGGGTAATTTTTCTCTTATTACCGTCCCTGGCGCAGAATCCCTTGTCGTCAAGGTATTCCAAAAGAGGAACAACGTATTTCCTTGTTGTCTGTAATACTTCAGCAACATCCGCAATGGAAAATTCCTCGCCAGATGAAAACTTCTCAGTTAAATCTTCTTTTACGGAATCCAGTGTCCTTTTGCTGATAACTACCCGTTCATCCAGTATTATTACTTTCCCTATCTGCTTCAATGCCCGGATCAGTCGTTTTCCTTCATCGACACTAAGTTTAAGCTGCTCAGCGATGGATGACGGCAACGGAACGTTTACTCCTGATCTGTCAAGGATATCCAGGATCAATCGACAGTTTTCTTCATCTTTTGGTTTTAAACTGACTTCGTGCCCCTGAGCAGAAACAAGGCCATCATCAAAAACTAATGAATTACTTTTGGTCAGTTCACCAATGAGCTCAGTAAGAACTTCATCAGGAATATCCAGGTCTGTAACCGCTCGCCCCCATGAAACTTTTGACATCCCCTTCTCTTCCGGCCGATCCGAATGAAACTTTGCAAGTACCGACGCAGAATTATCCTTCCACTTTTTCCAAGTGTCACTACTGACATACCAGGTTTTGGCTGATTTTACCAGGTAAATCTTTTTTTTAGCCACAAGCCCGGAAATGTTTTCGTCGATTACTGTTTCATTAAGTGGCATGAATTTTAACAGGTCATCTCGATTGAACAGTGTCCTTGAACTGATTAAGGTGTAGATAAGCTCTACGTCTGTGTCATCAAGGGATTGCAGGCGATCAATCAATCCTTTTAGTGATCTTTTCCTGTCCGGTGGATCAGGATCAAGAACCTTTATACCGCCTAAAGTTTCAACCGGAGAATAATGCCTGAGAACACCCTTATCATGAATCATACAGGTGACAGGAAATTCCAGGTCCAGTCGTCCAAAACCTTTTGTTCCGGGCAAAAGTTCATCTGCATTTACCAGCAAAACCCGACCGATCACCTCTGAAGTTCCCAGGTGAATTCGCACACGCATCCTGTTTGTGATCATCCTCGACGACGGAAGAAGAGAAATTTTTACATCCAGGAATGACGTTTCAACGGCTCTCCCAGAACTTACCAGCAGATCACCACGTTTCGGCTCGGTTTCCCCGGCTATATTCATTGCTGCCCGGTCATTTATTTTCACCGTATCAACCGTATTACCATGAGCCTGTAATCCCCTGATCCTGTATACTTCCCCACCGGGTAAAAGCTCTACCTTATCACCGACTTGAACCATCCCGTTCCAGACTGTACCGGTAACCACCCTCCCATGCCCTTTGATAAGAAAACTCCTGTCAACTGGCATCCTGAAAAAACCCGGATCTTCCGCAGGACGGATATTTTCAATAAGACTATCCAGCAGGCTCTTCAGTTCGTCGATACCTTTACCACTGATACTGTCGACTACGACAACCGAGGCACCGGCAAGTTGCGATGTACTGATTAGCTCTTTGGCTTCTTCTTTTACCAGGTCGATCCAGTCTTTATCATCAGCAAGGTCGGCCTTGGTAATGACTATAATTCCATTATCAATTCCCATAGCATCGAGAACAGCAAGGTGTTCCCTGGTTTGTGGCATTACACCATCGTCCGCGGCAATAATCAGCATTGCAGCCTGCATCGCGGAAGCACCCGCCACCATCGTTTTTACAAACCGTTCGTGACCGGGGACATCGATAAATGCAGCTTTGTCACTGTAGAAGGCAAAACCGAGATCAATTGTAATTCCTCTCCGCTTTTCCTCTTCTAGCCTGTCTGTGTCAGTACCAGTCAATGCTTTGATAAGAGCTGTTTTCCCATGATCAATATGACCGGCGGTTCCTATAACAAGATGTTCAGGTCTAATTTCGTTCTGCATTACAAAATCCACAAAAATAATTCGGGAGTATCAAACTGTATCTGAAAATGAGGATTCGCAAGAGGTAGAGTTATAATTCTATTTTTAGTAGATCAAACCTCTTTAAAGCCAGCAATGCCCGGTAAGTAATCCAGGGGCTTGGTTTACCCTTTTTATCTATATCAGCGTACATTTTCCCGTTTATTCCACCTACCATTTTCCACATACCATTCTTCTGGCGTTTGTCCAGCAAAATCTCCAAGCCTGAATCGATTATTTTGTCACGCTTAACACCAGCTTTACCCAATAATAGCATCACTTCCAGCAGATCAGAATTATAATTGTTGGGGAAACTGAACCTAAGCCAGCCTGCCTTTTCACGTCGCGGTTCCAGGCGGCCATCCTCGATCCATTTTTTTCTTGCTGCCATTCTCTCTTCAGGGCTGGCTGAATAAGACCATTCCTGCCATTCCTTTGAATCTTTGGGAACATAAATATGCAACTTGAATTTCTTAAGAATTTTAACAAGTTGATTTATGAATTTTATGTCGTCCTTCGTTCTCACTTTCGGCGGCAATGCCAGGAAAGCTTTTAATACTTTAGGAACTACCATATAACATTTTGGAAGTAATGAATAATAATCCATCACTGAGCAGTCGAAACCCTCGCCAGGAACAAAATGACACTTACATGATGCGAGGGCGGCTCTCGTAATGGGTTGAGATTCATGCCCATACCTGATCAGTACCGTCGCCATATGGGCGACAAGACAGAGTATCGGATGATGCCAGTACACTCCCTCTTTGCATTCAGAATCCAACACTCCCATTCCCTGCTTACTCTTCAATCCCGAAATGGGTTTGGTATTGGAAAGCAGGTATTCAACACCTCTTTTTACAGGTTCCAGGTTCCCGGGCACACCAAGTTCACTCATATGCAGCATAACCCATGATGTCCCGGTATATTTCCGGTAAAATGAACTTGCGTGCCTGTCAGACCAGGTACCGTCGCCGTTATGCGCTGCCAAAGTCGCTTTCACCCAGGGAGAATTGGGGATGTCCTTTCTTGTCTTAACCAGGTCAGGATCATCGTCCGGGTAGTCCAGGAGGTCTGATAGTACTTTAACTCGTAAAAGAGGATCTTGCGGATCAGCAAGTTGATGGATAAGAGTGCTGTCCACGGAAACAGGTTCGATCATCTGCAGCTCACATTGAGTAAGTTCCCATCCATTCAGCCTCGGCAATGATATGACCGTTCATCGCTTTCAGCAGTTGTTCTTTTGTAGCGCCCGGTTCTAGTTCTAATGTTTTATCCAGCGCGTACAGTTTGAAATAGTACCTGTGCGGTTTTCCAGCAGGAGGACATGGTCCACTGTATCCAATCCTGGGCCAGGAATTGGATCCATTCATTGTTCCGTTCTCAAAAGTTTTTTTATCGGGAATACCACGAATCAGCTGATTCGCCTCAGCAGGAATGTTATAGATAACCCAGTGGACCCATGTACCACCCGGTGCATCGGGATCATCGCAGATTAAAGCAAAACCGGCAGTATTTTCTGGAGCATTTTCCCAATTAAGCTCAGGAGATGTATTTTCACCTTCGCACGTGAATCCTGGAGGAATGAGTTCGCCATAAGCAGAATCAGGGGAGCTCAATGTCATCTGTTCCAACTCATTTTTTTCAACCCGATCTTCAGCATAAGTCAAGGTAAATGGCAGGTAGATTATAGTAAAAACGACAAGAAGTTTTGGTACAAATCTTCCATTCATTATCTGCTCCTCAAAACACCTAGAATATTTTTATTTTAACACCTTCTTTTTTGAGCTTGGCGGCAAGTGAATCTATGTCTGCCAGTGTTCTGACGATCTGGTTGTGCAGGGTATCAGAGTAGACCAGTTTTCCAATTGTACCCTCTTTCCCGGTTATCGCCCCACTGAAAGATTTCAGATTGGTTGCCACCTGCTGGACATCCAGCATTACACCATCCATCTGCGTAATAAGAGTATCTATCTTTGGACTATTTGCGCTTACAACTTTATACAGCTCTTTCCCGGTAGCTTCAATTTCTCCAGCTCCTACTTCGAGAGATTTTGAGGTTTTTTCCAGTCTATCACGCAGAACAGCGGTGGTGGCGTTCATATCATCGAGGGACGCGTCTAAACGTTCACCAAGGTTTGTGATGTTCAGGGCGGAATCCACACTTGAGATAGTTTTCCTTAAATGGACAAGGATATCTGTCAATTCCGCAAGTGCAATTCCCGAGGCGGCCATCACCTCACCAATACCTGTAGGAACCGATCCATAAATCAAGCTGCCTTCTTGTAATGGCTCAGGTCCTGCTCCCGGGTTTATTGTTACCATTCTCCCACCCATTAATTGGGGTGTGAACAGTAATACTTCAACATCCTGGTAGAGCTTGACGTCGGCGTCAAGGTCTATTGATACAATCGCGCCCTGTTCTCCGAGATCAACACTGTTTACCGTTCCCTTTGAAACACCCTGGACAAGTACTGATGAACCCTCTTTCAGGCCATAGACTTCCTTAAAATGAACCTGGTATTTATTGGTTTTAGCGTCCAGGCGGACTCCTTTCCCCCAGATAATTCCAAAAACCAGGATTGCCAGTGAAACCAATACAACACCACCGACCCAGAACTCCTGTTGAATCCGCTGCCTGCTGTTCACCCGGTTCTCCTATAGTGCTATTAGTTGAGCTTCAGCTGATGGTAGGGGACGATATACCGGATTTAATTCTTTATCCCATATTTGCTGCAATATCTCAAGATCACATTTGCACAGCTGGACATCATCGCTCAGTTTTTTTATTTCTCCAGCTTCGATTATCTCTTTTTCCGACTTCCTTATTCCACCTATCTGGATTTCATTGGGATGAATATTTCCATTTATCAGATCCAGCAGTGTCATGCATGAATCTACAACCACCAGGGTATTAGCTTTTACATTTGGTGCTGGAGACCACCTGGAGATAGCATCCTGTACATTGAGTACCCCACCTTTATAAACTTCAGGGATAGCGTCTTCGTATAATTTTTTTTCAAATTCGTCACTATTCACCCGGTCACTCACCAACCAGATTTCATCCGCCGGCCAGCCTTTTCCCCATCCATGCAGTACCTGACCATGAATCAACCTGTCATCAACCCTGATAATCAATCCTTTCAGATCTATTTTTCCCGAGGCCATAGCACCTCCATGGATCGTTTCCCATCCAGAATCATTTTTTCTACCAGACCATTGTATGAGTATTTCTCACGATTAAAGACGAATGACATCAGCATGGCAAGATTAACCCCGGAAATAACAGTCTGGTTGCCGTAAATTGCTGCATAAGAACGCAGAGTTGGTGCAGTTCCCGGGCAATCAGAAAAAATTATCCAGGGTTCGTCTTTGATTATAGCTTTTACTTTTTCGGTAATATCAGTCGCAGATAAACTTGAAGTTGCCAGTGATAATAACCTTGTATTGTCACCAACGATGCGAATAGTCTCTTCAACCAGGATTTTTCCGAAATCACCGTGGGTGACTACAAGCCCGCCGGTGATCATTCGAAATCCCGTATAAGATATCTTTTTACTCTCTGAAGATTAATTTTCTCAAGCTTACGTTTTTCAAGTTCTTGTGCAGCGTTAAAACCATAGACCTCAAGGTGAACGTTCAGCGCGATAACCTCAGCGATCATTGATATATTTTTACCAGGGAAGATTGGTAAACGAATCAACGGTATTTCGACTCCAAGAAAGCTGGTGGATTCATGATCGAGTCCAATTCTTTCCCACTCGACATTGTCATCCCACTCTTCAAGCCTGACTTCAACCTCAACCCTCTTCTGGATTCGTACACCCCTGACACCAAACATTCTTCGTACATCAATAAGTCCAACCCCACGAACCTCAATCAGATGCCTGATCATTTCAGGACTTGTACCCATCAGGACACCCTGCCCCTTTTTTTCTATCCTGACAACATCATCAGCGACAAGCCTGTGGCCTCTTTCAACAAGGTCGAGGGCGACTTCTGATTTCCCAATCCCACTGCGACCGGTAAAAAACATCCCGGTTCCATATACATCAACCAGAGATCCGTGCTCTGTTATATATGGCGCAAAACGATCATCGAGGTATGCCGAAAGAAACTGAACCATATCAGTCGTGGTATAGTCCGTTGACAAGATCGGTATGGATTTTTTGTTTGCGATTTCCATCATTTCCGCGGGTGGTTCGTTGGAATTGGTAAAAATCAGGCAGGGTATATCAAAATCCATAATCGTCCTGATGGCTTTTGAACTCGCTTCTGCTGATAAACCGTTCAGATACTGTATCTCAGTGTTACCGAATACCTGTACTCTTTTGTAGGTAAACAACTCAAGGAATCCTGCCAGAGCCAGTCCGGGTCTGTGCAGTTCCTTCTCAGCAATTTCACGATCTAAACCTTTTTCACCAGCTATTATCGTAAGCTTCAGGTTTTCGCTGCTTTCATCAAGCAGTTCACTCACCTTGATATGGTTTATCCGGAAACCCTTTTGTTTCTGTTCTTCGGTAAGTAGGGTTTTCATTGAATTCTACCGCTTGTATAGTTTGTCCTTATACTTTGAAAGCTGTTGCCTCAGCTTGTCCACTGCCGATTCCACGGCAATCTCGAACTTGTCTGCCATTTCTTTTGCGACCAGTGTCTGTTCCGGAACATTGACTTTCACAGTCGCTTCCTTCTTATCAAGTTTGCCGTCGAGGATAACATGAGCACTGATAATACGTGGAAAATATTTCTCAAGCCTTTTTAACTCTTTTACAGTACTTTTATGCAAAGTCTCACGTGCTTTAAAATGACGTGCCTCAACGGTAACATCCATGATAACCTCCTGAGGTTTTTAGTTTTATGCGGGTAAACTCACACTATATAAATGTGCGGTCTGTTAATGAATTCATTATTATAAATCGTACCAGGTCAATACCGTAATGTACATCTTGATAATTGAATTAGGGAGAAGATTCCTGATTTTTTTATTTTTTGTTGTGTTGCGCGCGAGGATGTTTCTGCCTGTAAACCTCTTTTAATCTTTCAGCGCTGACATGTGTATAGACCTGCGTAGATGACAGAGAAGCATGCCCCAACATTTCACCAACAGCGCTCAATTCCGCACCATGATCCAGGAGATGTGTAGCAAACGCGTGCCTGAGTGCATGAGGATGGTTTCCACTGAGCTGACCTGCTTTGATGAATGCTTTCTTTACGCTCTCGCGTGCTACCCTGGGATTCAGCCTCTTCCCTCTTTTACCGATAAACACTGATTGTTCAGACGGATTATCCAACCACCTGGTACGGATTTTTAGCCATTTAGAAACCGCTGACTTCGCTTTTTCTCCCAAGGGAATTGTACGTTCCTTCCTCCTCTTACCCATTACTCGAAGGTATGAACGATTTAAGTCAATATCTTTAACATCTATGGACAATGCTTCACTCAACCTCAATCCACATCCGTAGAGTACTTCAATCAGGGCTCGGTCTCTAAAGGTTACTTCATCGTCCTTATCAATAATACGATCAAGAATATCTGCTAAAACCGCCTCAGTAGGAAGCTCGGGTAATTTTTTCTCCAATTTCGGGCCAACAAGATCAGCTGCGGGAGAAGTCTCAAGCACTTCTTTTTCAACAAGATACTTAAAGAATCCCTTTAACGCTGACAGCTGTCGTTTTACTGATGCGCGGCTTTTTCCACGTGTGGATTGTTCACCAAGATACCTGCGTATCCAGCGGGATTTGATATCAGTTACATCCGGTTCATTGCCGATTATCGATTCAAGGTGGTTGAGGAAAGCGGAGATTTCCTGGTTATACCCGGTTATAGTATGTTCAGAAAGATCTCTTTCAGCCTGTAAATAATTAAGATAGGTGTCCAAATGCTCACGCATTCGGCTTTTCTCCGGTATTTTCAGTTGAGTCTACAGCATTCTCTGCTTCATACGGTTCTTTACTGTTACACTCCGGACACACCAGATTCTTTCCCTTGATGGTTCTGATTGCATATCCACAGGAATTACACTCATTCAGCACCGGCATATCCCAGAACGCAACTTTGCACTTCTTTTCTTTCCAGTTAGTGCATGAATAGAATATTTTTCCCCGTCTTGTTCGTTTGGAGATTATAGTACCTCCACAACCTTCGCGCGGACACGGAATGTTCACATCAGGTAAATTATCCTTCTTCGCGCCAGGAGCTCCTTCTTCACCTGCTATTTTTTCGGTGTATTTACACTTTGGATAACGGCTGCACGAGATAAACTTGCCGTATCTTCCCTGCCGTATCAAAAGATCACCCTCTTCGCAGGTTGGACAAGTGCGTCCAGTGGACTCGGGCTCCTGTTTCTCTTCAGCTTCACCGTTGATTTTTTCTGTGTACTTACATTTTGGGAAACGGTCGCAGGAAATAAACTTACCGAACCGGCCAAATCTTTCAACCAACTCTCCCTCGTCACACTGAGGACAGGAACGACCGGTTTTTATCATCGTCTCTTTTTTCAGCTCACTCTTACGTTCTTTGAATTTTTCGATATCCAGTTTAAATGGTTCCCAGAATTCCTGGACTGTTGAAACCCATGAACTTCCCTCCTCAACCTTATCCAGGGCTTCTTCCATTCTGGCCGTATATTCGACATTGAAGACATCGTTGAACTCTTTAACGAGAATTTTGTTGACAGTCCTACCCAGCTCTGTAGGGTGCAGTTTTTTCTTCTGCCGTTCTACGTACTTTCTATCAACCAGGGTACTGATAATCTGTGCATACGTAGAAGGTCGACCGATACCTTTCTCATCCAATGCCTTCACCAGCATTGATTCACTGTAACGGTAGGGTGGTTGAGTAAATTTCTGTTCACTCTCAATTTTTGATAATTGCGTTTCAGCCCCAAGCTCAGGAACAGCGCCATCCTTGCTGATATTTTTAAAGAAGATATCGGGCAATTCCGTTCTCTCTTCATCCTCTTTTGCGTCCTCAGCAGCCATTTCACCCCATAGCCGGTAAAAACCGGGGAACAACAGTTTTTTCCCGGTCGCCCGTAACAGGTAGCCGGGTACCTGGTTCTTGTTTTTAGAAGTGAGCCCTCCATTGTCATCGACCGAAACTTCCACTGAAACACTTTCAAACTTTGCGTTAGCCATCTGGGTTGCCAGGAACCGATTCCAGATCAACTCGTATAGGCGGAACTGTTCCGGTTTCAGGAATTGTTTTACTTTTTTCGGCGTCCATTCGAAGCTTGTGGGACGTATGGCTTCATGAGCATCCTGTGACCGTCCCTTTTTACCGAACACCCTCGGTTTCGGGCTGAGATACTCATCCCCATATTCATGTTTGATATAGTCCCTTGCGGCATTAGTAGCAGTATCTGAAACTCGGAACGAATCTGTTCTCATATAGGTAATCAGGCCAACTGAACCGGCATCACCAAGTTCAATACCTTCATACAACCTCTGTGCGACCGACATCGTTCGTTTAACGTTAAAATTCAAACGGCGGGCTGCTTCCTGCTGCAAAGTTGAAGTGATAAAGGGAGGCGGTACCTTTTGATCAACTATCCGTGACCTGATATCGAAAAGGCTTGCCGGTTTTGTTTTCAGGTCTTCTACAATTTTTCCGGCAAACTCACCATTATTTATTTTTGCCTCTTTGCCATCAATCTTTACCAGTTTCATCCGGAATGATGGAGTACCGTTTAATGAAGATGCAGCGAAAATCTGCCAGTACTCTTCAGGGACAAATGCTTCAATTTCCTCTTCACGTTCAACAAGTATTCTCAAGGCGACCGATTGTACCCTACCGGCGGATAATCCCCTGGCGATAACTTTCCATAACTGTTCGCTTACCAGGTATCCCACAAGCCTGTCCAGGATACGCCTTGCCTGCTGGGCATCTACCTTGTCCTTATCAATATCAATTGGATTTTCTACAGCCTGTTTGACCGCGTTTTTAGTGATCTCATTAAACATGACCCGTTTGATATTTCCCTGCACCTTGTTTAACAGGTAGGCGATGTGCCAGCCAATCGCTTCTCCTTCACGATCAGGGTCAGTCGCGATCAGGATCTCTTTCGCCTTTTCAGCAGCGTTCTTAAGGTCGGTTACAGTTTTTTTCTTATTAGGAATTACAACGTATTTCGGCTTGAACTCTTTTTTAATGTCAACTGCGAGTTCTTTATCGGGTAAATCACGCACATGCCCCATAGAAGCCTTGATACTGTAATCACTACCAAGGAATTTAGATAAAGTTTTAGCTTTTGCTGGAGATTCAACGATAACGAGCTTAGAAGCCATAGTCTGGAACCAATCAATATTTATTTATAAGATTCACACATGATCCTGCCGAATTTGCAGGATGGTAAAGATAATATCCAAAACCCAATAAGGGTATTGCTGAAAACTAATATTCAAACTTAAGAGATCAAAAGCTCAAAATCTAAAAGCTCCATTTCTAAGAGTAACCCGTAGTCATCCAAAAACCTTATGAAATGATTGGTATAACAATATAGTTTCAAAATGTTGTTTATAATTACTATGAACAACAACAACTATATCAAAAGGATGCTCCCTACTCATTGAATAACTGATGATTCGGGTTATAGTTTATAGTATACCTGCATGAAAAACATTTGAAAAAAATTGTCCTGCGTTACTTCAGGGAGGGGAAGTGGTACAAGAACAGGCAACAAAACTCCACAAGAACAGATCAATTTCTCTACCCCTACTTGTGTCAATTTCCTTTTTCCTGCTCTTTTGCCTGGTGAACCTGTTAATTTGCTGGAAACCTGATATTCCAGGTCATTTGTATTGCTTTGATGATCCCTACATCCATCTCTCGATAGCATCTAACCTTGTTAATAATGGATCATGGTCTCTGGCAGACAATATCTTCAATTCCGCCAGTTCTTCGCCAATCTGGACACTGCTCCTCGCATTTATCGGTCTGGTTACAGGCCACTATTTGACTATACCATTGATTCTGAATATTATTGCAGCAGTCCTGTTACTTTGGTTCGTTGACTGGGTATTGCGAAAAGAGAATATCAAAGCTTCGTTTAGAACAATCATTCTCTTTTTTATCATATTTTTAACACCACTACCAATGCTTGTTTTCTGCGGAATGGAGCACATTTTACATGCTCTGTTGTGTGTAATTTTTCTCATCCTGTTATCGATCGACATTTCCCAGGGAAATAATAAACCAGGCAAGGAACATGAGCTTGTAGATAATATCAGCACATTATTTAATTCGCGGCTGAGATTAGCATTGATATACATCATTGCCCTCGTTCTGCCGGTTGTCCGTTATGAAAATTTGACCCTGCTTTTCACAGCGGTTGTATTGTATATACTTAGAAAAAGGTTGTCTTCGGCAGCAATTCTTTTCTGCGTATCAATGATTCTTCCGGTTATTTATGGCTGGATATCAATTGACCAGGGACATTTCGCGCTGCCTGTCAGTGTGCTGGTAAAAACCAGCGGCGATCATCTCAGTTCTCCCGCAACATTCTTCCATTTTAGAATCGCCGACTCCCTGAAAGTTTCCATTCATACATTTTTAGCAGTAGCAGTCCTGGCAGGATCATACCTGAGATTCAAAGAATCAAAACCTGGATGGGATTTTCGCGGAGTAATTGGAATACTATATGTAATTACCTGTCTCGTTCATCTTGTTTTCAGCATTTACAACTGGATGTATCGACATGATGCATACTTGATCGTATTGGGTATTTTAGCGTTGTTACTGGTATTCAACAGGTTGAATCTGCAAGAGTTTAAGAATTATCGTCCAAATCCCAAGCATATTCCTCAGTTAATCATACTATTCTTAATGCTGTATATCATCAGCCCCGCACTTAACGATGCCAAAACAAGGATTAAACAAAATTTCCTGGTACCAACTGCCGTTGGTAATATTCAGCAGCAACAGGTACAGATGGGAACCTTCCTGGGTAAATATTATCCAGACGAAATGATTGCAATAAATGATATCGGTGCAGTGTCGTGGATGACAGATGTAAGCATTTTTGATTGTTTTGGACTGGATGAACTGGAAGTTGCAAAGTCCATGATATCCGGGACTTATAGTAAACAGGTTATGTTTGAATTGGCTGATGAATCTGGCGCAACAATCGCGCTGATTCATGAAGAGTATTTTATTGAATGTGGTGGAGTTCCGGAAGAGTGGATAAAACTTGGTGAATGGGAAATAAAAAACGCGATTTATTGCGCACCTGTTGTAAGTATCTTCGCACTTAATGAAAATGAAGTCTCCAAGCTACAGTCAGCTTTGAATGATTATTCAGATTCGCTGCCTGAGGAATTAGTTCAGAGATATTTTTATTAGTGGAAATCTTTTCACTTGGAGTATTGAAAGGAGATAGATAAAGCCCAAAGTTATAAACAGAATAAAGTGATTAGAAAGATTGATCTTTTAAGCCTTTAAAATCAAACGACACTGGATTCCAGCTTTCGCTGGAATGACACAATAGAAATGATCATAGAATCTTGACATCTGCAATTCTTTAATGATACATCTACTAACTAAAAAATCCCCCTTCGCAGGGGGATTTAAGTACCGAAAATTTTTATATGACGTTAATGAATCGTATTTGAATAGGGGATAAAATGCATTGCTGTACCACCCTCGGCTTGTGATCCACCTTCGAACAGGTGTGAATGGACGATCAGGTGAATCTCTTCAGCGTCAAGAGGACCTCCAAACGCCATTGCCCGTTCAATAATCCGTTCAGTGTCTTCAGCGCTTATCATTCCGATAGATAACATTTCCAGAAGCGCTCCATACGCGTCGGGTTGAATTACAGCCTTCTCAGCAGGATGAAGTACCCTGAAAGATGTTTTAGCGGAATCGGCCTTATAGAGAATGTCAGAAGGATTGACACCATCAAGCCTGGAGAAAACCCATGAAATCGCAGCATTTATTTCATTTTCAGTATAACCCTGGCGGATGAGGTCATCACTCAGGATTTCCACGTCCTCAAGTTGCAAATGCTGCTCGCGAATCTCTTTCAAAAGCTGCATAACAAGCCCCACAACCCTTTGAGGGGCAAAAGCTTCGTCTTCTCTCATCAGTTACCTACCATGACAATGCTTGTATTTTTTCCCGCTGCCACATGGACAGGGCGTATTCCTGTTAACCTTTGGAACTTCTCTTCGAACCGGCTGTTTTTTCCCAGCTTGAGCACCAGGCTGTGGTTGTTGAGCTCCAGCTTGGCCAACCATTTGCGGTGCCCTGGCTCTGCTTGCCGCACCGGCATCATCTTTAATTTCCCTTGCTGCCAGTGGCTGCTGGATTGACGGTGCTGCCTGATCTACCCTTATTTGCGCTGTTAAAATAGCCCTCAAACTATTTGTAGCGATCCTGCCGAGCATCTCCTCGAAGGCTGCAAGACCTTCACGTTTATACTCGACCAGGGGATCTCTTTGAGCGTAGGATCTTAATCCGATCCCCTCTTTCAGATGGTCCATCTCGTAGAGATGATCCATCCATTCCCGGTCGACTGTGCGAAGGACACTGTAGCGCATCAATTTTTCATACAGCTCCTCGCCCAGCGCTTCTTCGCGTCTTTTAAGAACCTCGTGAGCATCATCAAGAAGTTTTTGCTCAAGCTCATCGAGTGGAATGCTCTCTTTATCCTCATCGGTAAGATGCAGGTCTATCATAAGTGTACGCAAGAGAGAACTTTGTAATCCCTCCAAATCCCAGGCATAAGGTCCTGTTTTAGGATCACAATGGGAATCAAGGGTTATTTCAATGAACTCCTCGAGCAGATTTTCCACTTCCTGCCGTATATCCCCGGTGAGGGCTGCACGGCGACGATTGTATACAACCTCCCTCTGGACGTTCATTACATCGTCATATTTAAGGAGATGTTCACGGATACTAAAATTATGCTGTTCAACTCTCTTCTGAGCTTTTTCAATGGCCTTGGTTACCATTGAGTGGGTAATTACCTCACCCTCCTGTATTCCCAGGGTATCCATTATCTTCCCGATACGTTCTCCACCAAACAGACGCATCAGGTCGTCTTCAATACTGAGATAAAACCTTGAAAGGCCCGGATCACCCTGCCTTCCACTACGTCCACGCAGCTGGCGGTCGATTCTTCTCGCTTCATGTCGTTCGGTGCCGATGATCTGTAGACCACCCGGTTGTATCTCCGGATCAATCCCGTATGTGTCAATATGTCTTTGTTTTAAATCGGGATTCTGTTTCATCCGCATAGTGATAATTCCATCTTCACCATGCGCATCAGCGATTTCAGGGGCGATTTTTATGTCGGTACCACGTCCCGCCATGTTTGTTGCTATTGTAACTGCCCCGGGACGACCGGCCCTGGTGACAATCTCAGCTTCTTTCTGGTGGTGCTTGGCGTTCAATACCTGTATATGATCCTTTAATTTGCGACCATCTATTTTCCGCGTTCCAAGCATACGATTGATCAATTCGCTGGTATCCACAGATGTAGTACCTACCAGGGTGGGTAATCCCAACTCGTGTAAACGGATAATTTCATCAATTATTGCGGAATATTTTTCCCTCTGGGTTCTGAAAATTTCATCTTCCAGGTCAGCCCGTGAAATATCTCTGTTTGTCGGAATGACGGAAACTTCAAGATTGTAGATTTTGAAAAATTCATCTTCCTCGGTCTCAGCAGTACCGGTCATTCCCGCAAGTTTTCCGTATAGACGAAAATAGTTCTGGAGGGTAATAGTAGCGATGGTCTGCGTTTCCGCCTCGACCTTCACCCCTTCTTTAGCTTCGATAGCCTGGTGCAGACCGTCAGAATAACGACGGCCATACATAATTCTGCCGGTGAACTCGTCAACAATCTGTACCTTGTTATTTTCGATAACATATTCTTCATCTTTTTCGTAGAGTGAATGGGCTCGAAGTAACTGAGATATAGAATGAATTATCCCACTGCGTTCGGACAACTCCTGCTCAGCCTTGGATTTCTTTTCCCTTTTTTCCGTATCGCTTAGTGACGAATCGTTATCTATATCCACAAACATGTCGGCAAGATCGGGCAGAGTGAAAAAGTCTGTCTTCTCACCTACTATCTTTGCCAGTTCCTCACGTCCCTTGTCCGTCAAATCTATTGTGTGCGCTTTTTCGTCGATTACAAAGAAGAGGTCTTCATCAAGTTCATGAGCTCGTTTTTCGCGAATGAATTGATCTTCAACGGTCTGAGCCAATTGTTTTCTTCCGGGTTCACCGTAGATTTTCAGCAATCGTTTGTGTTTTGGCGCACCTTTGGAAGCCTGGTAAAGTTTAATGCCGGCTTCAAATTCTTTTGATCTGTCAGGCGCCTCATCAATCTCCTTGATAAGTTTCTCTGCTTCTGACATCAATGATGCCACATAATCCCTCTGTCTATGAACAAGACGTTTTACATCCGGATTCCATTTATTAAAATCACCTTCACTGGACCTTGGAACCGGTCCGGCTATGATCAATGGCGTCCTCGCTTCATCTATCAGGACACTGTCAACCTCGTCGACAATTGCGTAGTGATGCCCTCTCTGAACCATATTCAGGGGATCAACGGCCATGTTATCACGCAGATAATCAAAACCGAACTCGTTGTTTGTTCCATAGGTTATATCGCAGGCATATTGCTGTTTACGTTCGGGTGGTGGCATCTGCGAAAGGATAGTTCCTGTGGTTAATCCGAGGAAGCTGTATATCTGTCCCATCCATTCAGCGTCACGTCTGGCAAGGTAATCATTTACTGTTACAAGGTGAGCACCTCCACCGGCTAGGGCATTCAAATACAACGGCATTGTCGCGACAAGTGTTTTACCTTCACCGGTCGCCATTTCCGCAATCTTCCCGCGATGAAGCATCACTCCACCAATCAACTGGACCTCGAATGGAATCATGTCCCATTTCATTTCCATGTCGGCGACTGTAAAAGTATGCCCTGATTCCTTCATCCTGCGACAGGCATCTTTTACAACAGCAAATGCTTCAGGAAGAAGATCATCAAGGACACTTTGCAGCTCTTTTACTTCGTTTTTGTTGGCCTTTTTCTCACGTTCAGGATCGTGTTGTTCTATTCCTTCATAGGGATCAAAGCCTTCCATCTCTTTCCTGATACGATCACGGAACTGATCCGTTTTCGCCCTGAGTTCATCATCAGACAAACTCTTGAGCGATTCGTAAGCCCGGTTAATTTCATCAACCAATGGTTGAGTCTTCTTTATCACCCGATCGTGGCGTGTACCAAATATTTTTTCAAGAAAGTTCATGTTTTCTCTATTATTGATTTACACATGATCAGCAAATGAATGTAAAATTACAATAAAATCTTATGCCTTATAAATACCGGGTAAAAATAATTTCATCCTCGATGGGAATTCCATAATTACCTGTAAGAGGTATCTCCGGTTTCAATTTCCTGGCTTCTTTCATTCCTCCGGGGTAAATGACCATCGAACCAAAACCCCTCTTTCGATAAAACTTGATGGCCTCTAGATTATCATTTGTAGTTTCCAGGACTATGGAATTACATCCTGCTCGCCTTGCTTTTTTCTCTATATCTTTTATCAGGGCTGTTCCAACTCCGGATTGCCGTATCATTGCATACAGTGTTAATACCTCGCATTCACCATCATTGATCACATAGGTCAACAATCCGATTTTCCCGGTATTGTTTACCGCTACACGACCTTGTAAATCATTGATATCGTATTTATTACCTCGTGAGACTACAATAGATGAGCCCCAGTATCGTTTGAATATCTCTTTTGCCCAATTTAAATCAGCCCGCTTAAAATCCCTGATCCTGAGTTGCAAATTCATTAATGTCTCGATAATTATTCTTGAGAGAAAGAGGATACGGTATTTTAGAAGAATTGAATTAGCGGGGTACAATCAAGCTCATTCTTAATACATCATGATATTCGTCGTCGAAGAAACATTCATCACGCAATAATCCTTCAACCCTGAATCCAAGTTGTTCATTCAGCCTGATATTAGCCAGATTATTTTCCAAAGTGTGAAGATAAATTTTATGAAGATTCAAATTTGTGATACCAAATTCAATCCAATACCGTGCCGCTTCGCTTCCATAACCCTTGCCACGTGCCTTTTTATCGGCAATCAACTTTCTCAATTCAGCAATTCTTTGTTCCCTGTCAAGGTTAAGATACGCCAGTGTACCTATCGGTTGATCTTCAAGAAGAACAATGCTGAACATGCTGCTTTCAGCATTAACAAGTTCCTCAAGTGAATCCGGTTCGCCATGTCTTGTACGAGTAAGGAGAAAATGCCGCCCGTTGGGATCTGCTACCCATTTCTCCAACAGCGGAAAATCATCGTCTTTATATGGACGAATCATTACTCTAGTAGCATCAATTACATATTCCTTCTCTTCGTCGCTTGTGATTGTCTGTTGAGAAGGTGGTGGTGTGTAAACATTTGATTTTTTAAAAGCAAGATCTAACAATACATTTACAAATCTAATTACATCCTCACGACCGAAACCATATGCCTTTGCCTGCTTGAACATACTTTTAGCAACAACTTCAATAGTTTGTGCAGGTAAAGGAGTTTCAGAGGCCTCGCTTTTTTTATCGCTCATGGTAGATAATTCCGGATCATTAGCTAGATGTACGAATCAAAGGGTTTAATATAATAGGAAAAAAAACCATAAAATAGCATTATTTAACATAGAGTAACTTTCTTTCCACGTATTTTCCACCGTTTTGTGAAATTCGTAAAAGATACATACCTGTTGCCGAACCGGGTTTCCAGACAAATGAATGAGTACCGGTTTCGAGGCTTCCACTGAACAAACTGGAAGACAATCTTCCCAGGATGTCATATACTTCAACTTGATAATTATCTATCTGCTGAATCGAAACAATAATCCTGGTTTCAGCATTAAATGGATTTGGATAGACAGATACAATCTCAAAACTTCCCGGGATTGACGGATCGACATCTTCCACATAATTATTCGGTTCAAGGATAAATGACCAGGTTTGTTCGCTCTCAACCGTATCCACGCTTGAAATAGAAACTACAGACCAGTCGATATCCAGGCTGTCCGTAAGATCAGTAAATCCGAAGATACCGTCCCAGGGTTGAATGATCATCGTTGTATCACCGGCATTCTCATATGTGACAAGTGTGTCCCCATTAGTAGCCGGAAAGTCAAACCTGACCTGGTAGTTCACCGTATCACCCGGATCGGGATCATACGAAGTAGTCCACGATAAGGTGAGATTCTCATTATCTGCCGGATTTAACCGGACATTGTCTTCCGGTTCAACAAGGGAACATGGTGTGGGTGGATTATTGACCAGATTATCCAGGGAATATTTCCACATAGACCTTCCATGTGTCGCAGCGATCAACAAACGTTCCGAATCAACCAGGTGCAGGTCAAATACGGCACTTGACGGGAATCCCTCACCCAGGTAAAACCATTCCTGTCCATAATTGTCACTATATAAAACACCAAAATCAGTCCCGGCGTACAGGTATTCCGTTGCCTGCGGATCTACAATTATGTCGTTAGCCGGCCCATCGGGGAGATTACCACTGACATCCACCCACGTCTCACCATAGTTGTCACTTCTCCATAATTGTGGATCAAACTCATTGGTCCTGTATCCCGACAGAGAAACATATACTATCGAAGCTGAGTCCGGATGCGGAGACACCCTGGTGATCCATCTTTGCGGTAAATCGTTTGAGATCAACGACCAGTCACCTCCGAAATCTGTACTTACCCAGACATTGCCGTCATCTGTCCCAGCGTAAATTACGTCCTCATCAGCTGGTGATACTGCCACCGTGGTGACGGTGCCAAATGTTAATCCCTGGCCACCTTCACCATTGGTCAGGTCCGGTGATAAAAATTCCCATGCTTCAAGGTCATCCAGGTTAGTTCTCAAAATCCTGTACGTTCCCACATACAACCTGTCCGGATCGTTTGGATCGAGCAGATATGGCGTCATCCAGTTTCTACGATCGTCTTCATAATTTTGGAACAATCCATAGAACGTATCTCCACCATCGGTAGAGATATGAATCCATCCCCATTGCATGCTAGCCAGCATTATATCATTATTCTCAGGATGAACCTGGCAATAGAATCCATCACCCCAAAGGATTTCTTCCCAGTTATCAATCGATCCATCCGGTGTCCGCATCGATCCATTATCCTGTGTTCCACCGTACAGACGTTCAGGTTGGATCGGATCGGCTGTAATGGCATAAAACTGTGTCGCGGCCAGGTCTTCGAAAGGAGTTGAAGTTGTACCCCTGTCATATGAAATATTCACCCCGCCATCATGACCGTCAATAATATGTTGAGAGTCATTTGGATTTATCCACATTGCGTGGTGGTCAACATGCGCATCATCAAAATACGTTGACCAGGCTAATCCACCGGTAATTGTCCTCAACACCTGAACACCAAGCGCGAAAACAATGTTTTCATCGTTGGGATCAATAACAATCTGCCCGAAATACCACCCGAAAGATGCACTGAGCTGGTAACCCTGGAATCCTTCAAGATTAGTCTCAAGCCATGAATCACCGTTGTCTGAAGAACGGTATATCCCCATAAAATAGCCGGGATCATCTACATAGTATGCGTAAACTACATCGGGATTAGACGGCGCAACCGCCACCCCAATTCTCCCTACCTCTTCACCCTGGGGAAGGTCATCTATCAATTCTGTCCAGGTTTCACCACCGTCATAACTGCGCCACAATCCGCTGGAAAAACCACCCACTTTTCTCTGGTCGGGTCGACGTACTCGTTCCCACATGGCAGCAAAGAGAGTATCCGGATGATGAGGATCAAGCGAGACATCAATACATCCCGTTGAATCATTGAGAAAAAGTACCTGTTCCCAGCTTTCTCCTCCATCCTCTGTACGGTATAGTCCTCTCTCGGGACTTGTGCCAAACAATATTCCGGCGGCGGCTACGAAGATTCTGTCCGGATCAGTTGGATCAATGGCAATCTTACCAATAGTTCCCACGTCCTCGAGTCCTTTGCTTTCCCAGGTATCTCCTCCGTCCTCCGTGCAGTACACCCCCAAACCAGGGTAACTGTCTCCGGAGGCATTAGCCTCTCCTGTCCCAAGCCAGACTATACCCGGATCAGTTGGATCCATTGCCAGGGCACCGGTTGAAAGGCTGTTTAGTTCTTCAAATACAGGCACATAGGTTTCCCCACCATCTACAGATTTGAAAACGCCGCCAAGAGCTGCCCCGGCAAATATCGTATCCGGGTAATCCGGATGAACAGCAAGGCCTGTGATCCTGCCCCCGATATTATTCGGACCCGCGAATTCCCAGGTTTCATCCAGTTCATTATTGTTATTCCTGAGATTGATCGCCTGCGACCTGGCTCTCCTGAGATCATTTAAGTTTATTTCGTCTCCAGGCCAGACACGCTGCTGCATAAACCATTCATTCGGTTGTTTTACAGGTCCTTGCCTGTCTTTTTTTAATAGTTTATACCAGTTTTCTGTCATTTTGAATGGAGCATATTTCCCAGGTATTTCTAACTCAAGGGTTATAAATACCAGCAGCATGGCTCCCATTAATATCAGTATCGAATTAGTTAAAGTTTTCATCACTCCCCTCAATCACGCCACCAAATCAAATATCTGTGCTCTTAAATATACGAAATTTATCATCGTTAGTTGATCGATTCATAATTTTAACTTATCTCTGCAATACAAAATCTTTGCTGTCTCACGAAGTTTGAAACAGGCTATATCTTTAATATATTGATAGCTTGGATTTTATTATTCGATCTTTTTTCTCAGACAATTATTAACTATATTACGGCTTCGTTTAAAAAGTGGTTTGTAATACAAATAACGGACGCGCTTGAGATGCTCGTCATAGTTTTGCTTACGGCGGTACTGCTGGGCTTTGGGGCTTATGAATTTGCACTTCACCGCCGGCGCGTAATGTCGATCCCGGTTCGGATCCATGTCAACGGAACACGTGGTAAAAGTTCCGTGACACGTCTGATTGCCGCCGGGCTGCGTGCCGGAGGCGTCAAGACTCTCGCCAAAGTTACAGGTACACTCCCCAGGATTATCGATGATAAGGGTTTGGAAATCCCTATTATCCGTCTGCACATGGTCAATATCATCGAACAAATCAAGGTATTCCAGTTTTTCAACAAGAATAAGCCTGAAGCTGTTGTGATAGAGTGTATGGCCGTTCAACCGGAATACCAATGGATTTGTGAACACCAGTTTGTGCGTGCAACCATTGGTGTGATCACTAATGCCCGTATGGATCATGTAATCGAGATGGGGCCATCGATCGACAATATTGCAAAGTCGTTGTCGAATACCATTCCTCGTGATTCTGTCACGTTTACCGCTGAGGATCGCCTGAACCTGATTAAACATATGCAGGACAGGGCTGACGAAAACAAATCGAAATTGACTGTCACTAGCGAATCTGAAGTTCCTGAAGAAGACATGCGCCAGTTCAGTTATATTGAACATCCCAGTAACGTCAGCCTGGCACTCAGGGTATGCGAAGAGGTTGGAGTAAAACGTGAAGTTGCCCTCAGTGGAATGGTCAAAGCACATCCTGATCCAGGTGCACTTCACGTTCACCGTGTTGCATTAAACGGAAAACGTGCTATCTTTCTTAACGCTTTAGCGGCTAATGATCCTGAATCAACGCTGATGGCATGGAAACGCGCGCGGGAACTATACCCGGAAAGCGGAAAACGTATACTCCTGATGAACACCCGTGGTGACAGGTTTGACAGGAGTGTGCAGTTAACAGAAATGATCGGCAACTATTTTGAAGATGACTTCGATCTGTTGATATCGATGGGAGAAAGCACCGATATGCTTGCTCCCCATTTTCGTCGTTCAAATATAGAGCCGGAAAAGATAAAAAGAATTGGTCAAGTAAAAGCGGAAAAGGCCTGGGATTCGATCTGGGAAGAGGTTAGAGATCGTGCATTTATTTTCGCTTTAGGGAACGCTGGACACGGTGGTCTCGCAGTAGCTGAACTGTTCCGTGAGCGAAGGAGCTAATGAATGGTTGATGTCGCGGTCGGGCTCGGAGTTGCCTTCAGCCTGATATTTAATGAAATATTCGGTGTCTCGGCGGGCGGAATAGTTGTTCCGGGTTATGTCGCTCTGCAATTAAACAACGGCTGGATGCTGGCCGGTACTTTCCTGGTCAGTTTTATCACCTATCTCGCGGTTCGCTTGACGGCACAATTCGTCTTCATCTATGGAAGACGCAGGCTTGTCCTCTCGATTCTGCTTGGATTTATATTCGGATATATCCTCAGGAACTACATCGCCGGTGAAATATATGAAATGGCCGATATTCGCCTTGAAGCCATCGGATACATTATCCCCGGCCTGATAGCCAACTGGATGGAAAGACAAGGAATTTTCAGGACAATTTCAGCTGTAACCATAGCATCAGTGGTCGTTCGTCTCGCTGTAATGATCATTGGAGGGGGACGGATCCTTGCCTAGAAGATTTCGCCCCTCGATGCGGTCTAACCGGACCCTGCTGATTCTGACAGTCGTTTCCGTTCTTGCTTATGTATGGGCTGAACATTCACGAGTCAGTGTACCAGCGCCATATTATGAACAAAAACTTGCTGCTTCTCAATGGATGAAAACAGCACAGGACAGCCTTCGCCAATACCAATACGCCAGGGGTATTTTCCCTGACGAGGTAAACGATCCCAACCTGACAGCCTTAATCGGACAGCAGTATACAAAGATTACAACCGATATCGGTGACCTTGAATCCAAGTGGACTGCTCTTAATCCCAATATGGCTGCGGTAATGATCAATTACCTGCATGAATCCGGCATGAAGGAAGGCGACCAGGTTGCGGTTGGAATGTCCGGATCATTACCGGGAATGAACCTGGCACTCCTGGCTGCATGTGAAACAATGGGGATCAATCCAATAATTATCACTTCGGTAGGTGCTTCTTCATGGGGCGCGAACGATCCCAACTTCACCTGGCTGGATATGGAACACTACCTGATGGAGATCGGGCTGGTCAGCCGAAGATCAATCGCTGCTTCTTATGGTGGTGGCGAAGACATGGGTGGACGTTTATCCCCAGAAGGACGTGACCTGATCAAGCTGGCGATGGAAAGAAATGGTGTTACCCCCATTGAAGAGGAAACACTGGAAAAATCCATTGAAACCCGTCTCCGTATATTTGATGAATACGCCGGTGAAAATTCGGTAAAATTATATATCAACATTGGTGGCGGACTGGCGTCAGTGGGTCATGGCAGAAACTCCGAACTGATACCTGTCGGTTATTCGGATTATCTTCCACTCCTGAACTACCCGCGGCGTGGATTGATTCATGAATATTCTGATCGTGGAATCCCGGTTCTGCATATCGCCAATATCAATTATATCGCCAACGAATTCGATCTTCCGAAAAATCCCTCCCCCCTGCCAAATCCGGGTGAAGGATTATTGTTCAGCGAAGAACGTTATAATCTCTGGATTAGTATAATAGCGCTCCTGATTGTTGGCGCCACCATGGGTGTTGTCTTACTTTTCGATCGTAGGGCCCAGCGGATGGATCGTCCCGGGGTTGATCCCGATACACTTATTTAAGACTCGAATTATGAAACGCGTCAGTAAAACAGGCAAATCCAGGATTAGAAGAGCCGCAGCTCTATTTCTCTTGATTATACTAGTTGCCTTGCCTGTTTATTCCGCTCGATGGGAACTGGCAAAACCTGCTGAAGGCGGTAAACGCGCGATTGTAGAGGTGAAGGGTAACGAATGGTCTTACTGGCGTATCAAACCCGGTGAGTCCATGACCTTCGACCTCCAGCCTGGAAATTACCGCATCATCACCCGCGTCGATTTTGGCAAAACTAAATCCAGGGAAACAACCTACAGTTTCCGAATCGGTTTTAACGAGGACAAGGGTGAGCTTTACGCACGTGCATCTGAACGCAATAAAAACGTTAAGGTCAAGGGCAGGTCAAAAGCGCGTATCGGGGACTCAAAAACAGTGGAAATATCAACCACCTCCGAACAGCAATCGATGACTATTTCCCTTGGTAGAAAAGCTCGTCACGCAGTTTACTTCAGGACTCAGAGGGAATCGGAGAATTACAGCGAAAATACGAAGTACGTTGCCATAACACCCACCAGTTATGTGGATGCAGTAAGCATAATGACCCACGAGGAAGTTTCCACCTATTACGTTGTTGATGAAGAGACAAAACTGACTGCTGAAATAAACGGCCCCACTACCCTGAAAGTCCTCGCACGTTTGCTGATGGACGATTCCATGCGTGGGACAATCAAGGTCCCCATGGCTGTCCTCGAAGACGGGCTTTTAAAGAATACATACCCCATCCGCACCTCTGCCTCAAAGGTTTCCGAAGTTCTCGATGATCCCGGTTTGATCCCCTCAAAGGGTGAGCCGATGTTCATCGAAGTACCCCGTGGCCGTCACCGTTACAATTTCAGCATCCAGGACACCACCGAGGAAGTTATCCTCCGCTTTTTCCTCCCCGAAAAAGACCTCGCTCGAGAGGCTGAACAGGAATAATTTTTATCCCGATCCTATTTTAGTTGCCAACTGATATTTACCCTTTATAGTTTATAGTATCGTCATGGGATCTCGGGGGATTTGTCTGCAGTCTTAACCCGCTGTCTCACCTTTTAGCTATTCCATATGTACAGATCTGTATCATTTTAAAGTTCATTCACACAAGGGGAGTGTATCATGCGGAAGCTGTTTGTAATCTTGCTGACAGTGGTAACGTTGTTGGTGTTTTCTGTGTCGGGATTTGCAACGACACATTATTTCTATGTCGATGCAAATCAAGGATCTAACTCAAATGAAAACGAGGATGGTCCAAACTTAATTGGTAACATGAGCCATCCGTTCAAGACTTTGCATCATGCATTAGAAATCATTTCGCTCTATGATGCGAATCCAAGAGACGGAGTGTTCAATCCTAATGGTGATCCTGCATATATTGAGGCACATTGGGACAATGTAACAATAAGTCATGACTATTGGGATAGTCCAACCGAACCAGTAGGCGATCCTCGATCTGCAATTCTATCAGGTGATATTATCAGAATTTCAATGATGCCCGGGACATTCATGGAACCTGACACATGCAGATGGTTGGCAGGCCGCCCAGGTACTGACGATGAATATGTGGCAACAGATTGTCCTCTTGAAATAAGTCCAGAGCTTCCTAATACTGTTAGAATATATGGTCTTAATCCTGAGTATGGACAGGATTACTGGAAAGGGATTGGCGAATACGCTGGTCAACCGGAATATGATTGGGAAGATGAAGGGAACAATGTGTATTCCCATAAATGGCCCTACTTCTTTGAACCTATGGAACCCATCTGGGAGCACGCTAGCGGTAACACTTTAAATTGGCTGGGAAGACTAAACTATTCGGATTGGATTGAAGATTATGATCCAGAAGAGGATCCACCACTAACTGGACAAATACCTCAAGGGAGATTATTAACACATCGTGAATCATTTTACCTGCTAGATAACGCACTAGGATTGGTGAAATTCACGCAGGATTTTGATTATATTGCAGATCCAAATTTTCCCGCAGAAATAGGATATTTTAAAATTGACTACGATCCAGTAAATCCAAAAATATACATTAAGAGTAACATTAACCCTGGTACTCAAAATTTTATAGAATATGGGAAGGTACTAGTTCCTTTTAATAAACGTATTCTATGGACTGAAGGAGCAATAAAAGTAACTCTTGATGACCTGGATTTCGCTTTTGCAGCCGACTATCCAATAGGAAAAGCTGCAAAAGGGAGTGTTTTTATTTCAAGAGTTTTATCCCATATGGACGGTGCTGAAGTTTCTAATTGTAGTTTTAAACACAATAGTTGGTTGGGTCTGAACATCAGTGGAGGCGAAGATATATACACCGGGAACATGGACTTTATCGAGGTAACCTCCTGCGTTGCTGATTCAAATGGTGGAATGGGAATGCATACAAGTGGAGCTGTAGGAACGACATTGAACAGCAATAGCACTAACTACAACAACTTACGAGGTTATAAAGCAGGAACGATGTCATGGGATATAGGAGGTGTAAAGCTAATGCCGGTGCAGAATGTCCGGATCAATAACCATGTATCTACCTGGAACTATGCTCGTGGATTTTGGATAGATTCAAGTGAGGATAACATTCTCATTGAAAATTGCACATTCAATTACAATTACTGGCATGGTCTGTTTATAGAATATTCCTATGGAAGTGAACAAAATCCTATACAAGTAAAGGGATGTACAATAGTGGAAAATGGGCAAGATTATCGTCAAGGATTCGAGAATTGGGTTTACGAAGGCAAGCGTTTTGCCGGTTCTGGAATACAAATTAGCAGTAGTATGTGGGTAGACATTTATAGAAATACAATATCT
Source organism: bacterium (assembly GCA_028278125.1). The sequence goes on from JANQEY010000120.1 coordinate 55,874, forward strand.
AATAATGTATCTCAGATAAAGTTCGAAAAATTCTATCATCATAAAGATTATCCAGTTTACATACCGGCCATGAGAGTTTCCTGTAATATCAGCATTCATGAAAATGAATTTGAATTTGGACAAGGTATTCATGATTGGACTGTTTTAAACGATTGGGGATATCAAGTATCGCTGGATAGAGGCAATAATAATTGTATAGCACAATATTGGTATGATGTGCTAAACTGGTGGGGTAATACAACGGGAGAGCATCCAGGACAAGTTACGGTAGTACCAATAAGCAATTATTGGAAACTAATGGGATATTATGAACCAGGTGATCCTTATGAAGTATACTATGAATTGAATCCAGACGAGTATGAACCTCCAAATGCGAACTGTGATAATTAGTTATGTGATATAGTACCAGCCATAAGGTTAAGAATAATGTAATTCCATTATATTTATATTAGGTTTTGTCTTAGCGTGAATGAATTGCAGGATAACACTATTTGTTATCCTGCATTTTTTATAATTGAATTGTATATTTATTGAAATAGAACAGAAAAAATTTTTCCTAACTCCAATTCGAGTTGCCGACTAATATTTAGCTTATTAGTTTATATTAGTAATTTTGGGATTAGGGGGATTTGTCCACGGTTTTACCCGCTGTCTCACCTTTATGTTATTCCATATGTACAATTTTGAGATTTGTTAACTTAATCACACAAGGGGAGTATATCATGCGAAAGATGTTTGTTGCTTTGTTAACGGTTTTGATGGTGTTGGTTTTTTCTGTGTCGGGATTTACTACGATTCATTATTTTGTTGTTGACTCTGAACATGGATTTGATTTCGACAGTACAGATAATCAACATAATCATTGGGGAGGATATCATAACGATAGACCTTTTGGCGATCCCTATTATAGACCTGTACCATATGAAGAGATTCCTGGTACATCTACAGCATTTAAAAGTCTTCACCATGCTTTAGAATATCTTGCTCTATATGATCAACCTGGCCCAGGATACGAAAATTTTTTAGGTTATGCACATAATTATTGGACAAATCCGGAAGACACTCTAAGACCAAACTTTATCCCCTCATTTGATAGCGGGATAGATGAAATCAGAATTCTTATGAAACCAGGGACTTATCCCGAACCGTTAAAATGTCGTTGGAAGGGTGTATATATTAATGAAACACAATACAATGTTCCATATGCTTTTCCTCTTACTATAAAAAGAGATCCTGATGCTTCACCAGAAAAGGTTAGAATAGCTGGCATTGTTTCTCCTTCCGATGTTGATTGGGAGGCAAATTGGAGTGGAACTGGTATTTTCAGCCGTGAATGGCCCTATAATTTTGATGCTTTTGAACCTAACCAGAATGGATCATTCAGCCCACCACTCGAATTCAATAGTGGAACAGAAAAATGGTTGGGTAATATATATTATGAATACTATTATTACACTGCGGATTCTGTCTTACAGGTCGGAGATCCAATTCCTAAGGGTGAATTAATGACTCATAGAGAGTCTTTTTATCTATACAATAATGGAAATCTTGTAAGATTCATTCAAGAATTTGACGACAGTGCTGATCTTCTTCCAAATCATTTCAGGATTGATTACGATGCTAATCCTAAGATGATAGAAATTAACAGTACTCTTGATCCAAGTTTACCAGGAGTTGATGTTATTGTTCCTTATAATGAACGTATATTAGAAGTTATTGACGCAAATGATTTTACTTTAGAAAATCTAGATTTTTGTTTTGGAGCTGATAGTTTTATAGGAGATGTTGGTGTAGTCCTTTTTGATGGTGATAATGGAGAAATAAATATAAACTATTGTTGCTTTAATCATAACAGTTGGACTGGTCTTAAATTGTCTGGCAATCCAATAAATCCAATTAACATAACTGGATCAGAGGCATCATATAATGGTGGGACTGGGATTGCAGTAGGTGGTTGGAATATTAATATGCTAAATAATACTACGAATAACAATAACTGGCGCGGATACGCAGCTGGAACAATGAAATGGGTAGTAGGTGGCGTTAAAATGCATAGCGCAAGAGATATCCAAGTAACTGGACACCAATCTAAAAACAATAACGCTCGAGGTTTCTGGTTGGATGGATGCTATAACAATATAAATATTGATAATTGTGACTTTTCCAATAATCACTGGGACGGATTGTTTATTGAGCACACTACTGGCCTAGTTACTGTATCTAATTGTGATATCAAAGAAAATAGCGGAGATTTTGATCTCGGTGATGATACTTCCATACTACCGGGACGAGGAAGAGCAGGCGCAGGAATCAGAATTAATGCTAGCGATCATGTAACTATAAGTAATTGCTGCATTTACGATAATTTCGTTCAGATTAAGTTTGGCTTATTCACAAGGAATGATGGAGAACCTCAAGACCCAGTCACAAGTTGCCATAATAAGTTTATTAATAACACTTTCCGATGGGATGAGATTGACCAATACCTGAATGTTTTCGAAGCTAGTAAATCAATATCCGGGTTTGATTGGGATGATTTTTGGGAAGATGTTGAGCAATATTTTCCTGGGGCAATTCCTGATAGTTTGCCTGATTTATCTTTAGGCGATGGTTCAAGTCCCGGTGACTTTAACCATTACCGATCTTTCGATTGTGATGGAAGACTGTGGCAACATCATATTGGATATAGGGATGATGATGGAAACGGAATAATAGATTACTGGATTAACAACTGGCAGGTTGATGAATACGAACTTTTGCTTGGCCCTGTAAACATTTTTGATGATGTAATATATTGGGATGGTTTTGGAGGTGTAGGTGGTGGTGAAAATCCACTTTACGGTAAATATTGTGAGCTACAGTTTAATCAAGATATTTTCAATAATCCCGGTCCAAACGATCCGATTGATGAAAGAGATCTTTCTGCATTGTCACCCCGCTGGTATCCTAATTGGCGCTTTGGTATACCTCGACATTCTGATCCATGTCCATATTGTGGTTGGAACTGTACTGGTCCTAATTGTACAGTACCATAATTATCAATCAATTAAATCTCTACTAGATTTTAAGCAATAATCGTAGTGATAGATTTTTTATGCAGGATAGTAGTTATTATTATCCTGCATTTTTATATTTAACTATTTCCAAGAATTATCATAAAACTATTTTTAATTCAAATATCATCTTTGAAATAAAATTCATTATATTCACCTATCCTTCTAATCAGAAATAATTCCGAAAGGAAAACAGCCATGAAGACGAGAAACTTTGTACTGCTGGCTTTGGTGATGGTGTTTGCTGTTGGGTGTTTGCAGGCGAAGCCGTGGAACCCGCGTAAACGGATGGGGCTGGAAATATTATACTCCGCCGGGTATGATGGGAACATGCTCGAGATGTCGGATTATGATATCGACCGTTTCGAGAACAACGAGCTGCCGGGTTCAACCGCGCCTGGAACTTATGACGCTATGATGCAGGAGTTCGGTCTCAAGTTCAATATCACCTCACCACGTTTGATCGGAAAAAACCGCACCCGGTTTTATTATACTGTGAAATACCTCTCGTTTGGCGGCAACCGTTTTAACGATCGTATCAGCCATTCCTTTTTCTTGACGCAGGATGTGATGAAAGGTGTTGACCTCGTGGGAAGTTATTTCCTGATTCCCAACCGTTACCTGCGTGATTATTTCGATAAGGATGTGGGTGTTATCCGGGCTACGGAATTCGCGTACAACCTCTATACCGCCGGTGTCCGTTGGAGTGTTACCAAACCGTTGCGAATAGATATCCGTTACGAAGGTTACCAGGTTTATTATAATAATTACTTCACTGAATACGACACTGAATCCCACGGGATGCGTGCGGATGTCCGTTACAAGCTGACTCCAACAGTCACCCTCAATGGCGCGTTTAAACTTCGATTCGCGGATAACGTAGGTTTTGATGAATCAAGCGCTATTGTCGCCGCTGATCCCCTGCTGGACGCTGAATATGGCGACGGGAGTTACGGTGAGGAGTATTTCGAGTATGGGTTTGCCTGGAAATCGCCGAAGATGCTTAACCGTGAATGGGATATTTCCCTGAAGCACAGGATACGTCACAGGTACTATACCAGCGACTTTTCGCTCGAGGATGATCCGTTCCATGCCGGACGTGAACATTTACATCAGAGGGTGATGTTTACGATGGAAACGGAAATTGTCCCTGGTCTTGAAGGTGGACCATCTATTGATTATGAATGGCGTCGTTCGGATTCACCGAATGATAGAGTTCCTGAAGTGAAGGATTTTGATGTTTTCAGGTTTAGTTTTAAGTTCAGTTATAAGGTTTGGTAGGGAAAATCGAAAACCTCCCGGATACACTGATCCAGGGCTACTTATTTTATCCCGGGTATCGATCTCGGGATTTTTTATTTATTAACTATGTAAAAACAATGATACCCTGTTAGCGAGCTAACTGGGGCATATTCTTTATGAAACCCGACTTGCAAGTCAAGTCGGGCCACCCTTATGAACTAGCAATGACAGGTTTTTCATAATTTTTTGCATATCCATCATTATATTAATAGATTATTCCTTTAATGAATCTGTTTTTCAGGAAGAATATTGAATAACACTAAAAATCAATTCTTTATCGGCACATCATCATTCTCATCAAAAGACTGGGTAGGGAATTTTTACCCGGAAAAGACACTCCCATCTGATTACCTGGTTCATTACGCAGAAAAACTGGATACAGTTGAAATAGACGCAACTTATTACGCCATCCCATCAGCGAGGACAGTACTTGGCTGGAAAAACAAAACGCCTGAAGGTTTTATCTTCGCTGCCAAGTTCCCGAAAGCCATCGTTCACTGTGGTGAAGGACCAAAACCCGATCCTGAAAAAATTCTGGTTCCCGAAGTATGTGATCCGTTACGTGACAGTTTTCTGAATGTGATGGCCGGGCTCGAGGAAAAACTCGGACCATTGTTGATCCAGTTTCCCTATTTTTCAAAGGCTGTCTTCCCTGAAAAAGAGATATTTCTGGACAGGCTGGATAAATTTCTTGGGGCACTTCCGAATAATTTCAGGTATGCCGTGGAAATCCGTAACAAGGCATGGTTAAACAACAGTTTCGCAGAATTATGCCGCACTCATAATGTTGCCCTGACGCTAGTAGATCATGCCTGGATGCCTCATGGTGATGAGATCGAAAAGAAATTTGATCCAGTAACTACCGATTTTTCATATATCCGCCTGATTGGTGACAGGAAAGGTATTGAAAAAATTACTACTTCGTGGGAACGTGAAGTTGTTGACATGGGTGAAAGAATTGAGCGCTGGGTGGGTTTGATTCGTCGGCTGATTGACCGTGATTTAAGAATATATACCTACGCTAATAATCACTATGCCGGTCATGCCCCTGCGACTGTTAACCGGATTCAGACACTGCTTAACTCCTGAAGTTTTTCGCTTTGTTTGGCGCTGCAATGATGATGTATATTGCATATTCATAATTTTTGAAACCTTATACAAGATTTCAGATGACAACGTTCGTACGGTTGATCCGTCTGCGCCAGTGGGTGAAAAACTCACTGGTATTCGCGGCAATTATCTTCTCGCAACATTATTCCAGTCTGAATGACT
>JANQEY010000122.1 GCA_028278125.1 bacterium
ATTCAGTGGTAACAGGGTGTTGGAGTATTACTATATATCCATCATCCAAGTCTACACCAGAACCAACACCGCCATACTTTTGGAAAGGATCAAAATCGAGTTTGGGTGATTCGAGTACCTGGGCTGCAAGGTCAACAGATGGGCAACCTGTAAAGTAAACAGTTTCCGGAACCTCACCCATTTTAATGACGCGTTCCTGTGCCTTTTCCGTGGCAACAAAATGGTAATTTGCGAGCTTGGTTACGGCGTGCCGTACCTTTTCGTCAATTGATCCGGTTATTTCACCACCCTGGATATGAGCAAGGGGAATATTCATAAATGACGCTGCGACAGCTGTGGCGATGGTTTCGTAACGATCAGCGATAGTTACAACTATATCGGGATTAAGGTTATCAAAGACAGTCGCCAGTTCCATCAATCCCAACCCGGTGGTTTTCGCTGTAGTTACAAGGTTTTCACCCTCGAGCACCATGTAAACCCGGGCATCTATTTTGAAACCATCCTCTTCGATATAATGGATGGCGCTGCCATACCTGTCAAGCAGTGCCGACGCAGCAACTACAAGCTGCAGTTCCAGGTCTGGATGATCTGTTATCGCCTGCAGGACGGTTTTGATACGCGCATAGCTTGGACGTGCCGTTACAACTACACATATTTTCCTGGCCATCAGCTCCAGGCTCCTTCGATATTGTCCATTGTCAGAGGTTCATTATAATTAATTTCACTTTTTACTTTTGATCCAATAACTTTTTTCCATTCCGAAGCGGGAATACCGGCTCCCGGTTTTTTAAAAGCCAGGTCAGTTTCTTCAATTATATGTCCAGGGGACATTTGTCTTGAGGCATATATCCCTTTACCGAATATTGTTCTCAGGTCTTCAAGGTCTCCAGCCATTTGTTCTTTTGATACCGGGTTAGCCAGAGATTTTTCAATAAACCGGACACCTTCCACGAGTTGGCCTAATTCATCAATCGTAACTGAAGCTGGGGTATCAGGTCCAAAACACTTACGGTCAAATACGACATGGACTTCCAGCAGGTTAGAACCAAGACTTGCGGCAGCAAGTCCTGCGTATATGGTCCCCGAATGATCCGATAATCCTACCGGGCAGCCATATCTATCCCTGAATTCACTGAGCATGTTTAAACCGGTTTTTTCAGGCGGGCAGGGGTAGGCGGTTGTACACTGGAATACTCCAAAAGGAACATAACGGTCATTCATCAACGATATTGTATTATCAAGTTCGGCGATTTTTGACATTCCGCTCGACAAGAGCACAGGTTTGCCAAGATCAGCTATTTTTTCCAGCATCGGGTAGTTGGTTATTTCGCCTGATCCGATTTTCCAGGCGGTCATTCCCAACCGTTCGAGGAGATTGACAGCTTCAATGGAAAATGGAGTTGAAAGGAAGACCAGGTTTTTCTCCTGGGCGTGATCGGATAATCCCTTCCATTGGTCTTCAGTGAACTCCATCCTTTTCCAGTACTCGTAGCGTGACTCGTCCTGCTTGCTGAATTTTAACCGCCATGGTTCATCTGGAGTACTTTCAGCCTCTGCGATATGAGTCTGAAATTTTATCGCGTTTGCACCCATCTTAGCGACAACATCGATATAGGCGTGAGCAGTACCGAGGCTGCCGTCATGCGCCTGCGCGACCTCAGCGATTATAAAACACGGATTACCCGCACCGATTTTATAATCGGCAATGCTGAATTCAGAATTATTACTCTTTAAGTTCATGGTACTTCTCAATTAATCAATATGGGATATGAAGTACGTAAAAGAACCCGATCCTATAATAGAATTATCGGGCAATATACACCCAACTGGTGTTTTCTTCAAGAAATTTGTGTTTTGTTGGAATCAGATTCTTGAAATAATATGATGAATATTTTAGGTTGTTATCCCGGACTTGATCCGGGATCCAGTGTTGTTTGGGATTTTACTAAAAACAATTAAACCTTGTTAGACGAGCTAACAAGGGCATATTGCGGGAGCCATCGGGAAAATGAGTACCCGCCCGGTGTTTTTATTGACAATCTCACTTCATTAGTATAGCCTTAACTCTTTTGACCTCCTTTCCGGCTTTCAACTCAACGAAATACACTCCCGATGATAGATTTGAAGCATCTATTGTTTTTGAATGATATCCAGCGGGAATTGAACTATAGATATCAGAGAAAACAACTCGTCCTAGTAAATTATAAACCTTGAAATAAACATCAGTTGTCTTTGGCAGACCGAATAAAACTGTCTGGTATTGATTAAACGGATTTGGATACAAACCATTTATTCTGAATTCATCAGGCTGTGCTCCTGATTCTTCATATACAGCAACAAAATATTCATAAGATTCTCCATTAGGACCACCGAATAGACCTATATCATTCCTCGTACCATCAATATCATAATAGATTATTTCGGGATTACCGGCATCAATCAAAGGAGACGAATCGTACAAATGAAACAAAGTATCAGCTAATTGGGGATCAACAAGAAAATTAGTGCTGTCAATCGGACAATCAACTGTGAGAGTATCATTATTCCAAAAGCAATTGTAATCTACAGTAAAATCTCTTTGCAGGTCAGTTCTATTTCGGATGGCTATATCGTTATCAAGAAATAAATTATTTCTTATAACTGGGAAATGATCTCCATTTTCATGATCATTAAACGTCGTTGCTATATTTAGTCCAATAAAGATGTTGTTAATAATAGTGTCACCAGGTGAATAGGTTGAAACTCCACCTTCATAAGGTTCATCTGAACCCTTAAAAATATTATTCGCGACATATATTCTTGAATCATTTGATTCTGAACAAATAGTACTATAGAGATAATTTCGTATAATCCTGACGTCGCTGTCAAATTCAGAATTAACAGGACCTGTTCTAAAAAAGGCAGAATTTGTGACAATAGTTGTTGAACCTTCACTTCGAATATCGGGTGAAGCATTTGTTTCATAGTTTTCATTAACTAATAAACAACTGTCAATGTTTATGTTGCTATCATAACTTCTAATAAAAGAAAAGGGTATTTCACTATCTGTGTAAAAGGTATTACTCTGCAGCATCAATGTGGATTGGCTGTTTGTCAGAATTGTATAGAAATAAGATACAGGAAAATAGCTATCAGATATTTCAACAATTGCTTGCGAATCAAGGTTAACAGAATAATAGCCATAATCGAAACGAGAAAATTGAAATGAACTGGTATCAGTATTGCCTATTATTCTAATACCGTTCCATCCACCATTAACCGCTTCATCTTCATCCATAGAAAACCGAATCGAATCATCCTCAGTCCCTTCTGCTATCAGGGTACCATAACAAGTTAACCTTAAACGGTAATCTTCGTATTCTTCGTACCTGAACAGGAGTTCGCATCCCGGTTCAATTACCAGGCTGTCACCTGCAGGAACAATCAAATCATGAACGACATAATATGGGGACAATTCTGATGACAGTGTCCCGCTGATTTCACCTTGAAGGATCGTGTAGTCTCTTACTTCAACCAGCACTTCAGAGGTATCCGTTTGCCCCAATCCATCTTCTACCCAGACACCAAAACTGAGTATCCCTTCATCATCCGGCAAGATTCCTTCTACAACAGCGCTGTCAGCTACCCAATCAAGATCATCAGGATCAATTTCC
>JANQEY010000130.1 GCA_028278125.1 bacterium
TTATAGCGCTCTATCTGCTCCTCCGCCAGCCTCGCGTCGGTGATATCCCGGGTTGATACAACAACCCCATTGATCTCCCCATCCTCACCACGATAAGGATATAAATTCGATTCAATATAGCGTTGTCCATCCCGGGGGATATGCACCCAAATCCTGAAGATTTGTCTATTACCCTTAAATGCCAAATCCAGGCTATGCTTGAAGGCGCTTTCGAATACTTCCTTGCCATGGAGTTCTTCCACAGTATGACCAATCAATTCTCCCCACGTTTTCCGAAAAGCTGACAGATATTGTCGATTCACCGCCTGATAGACATAGTCCTTATCGATAAACGCGATATAGTCATCCGTAGCATCAACAATGTATTTGTATTGTTCTATCTGTTGACGGGCGAGTTTGACTTCCGTTATATCCCGGGTAGTCACGACAACACCGGCAATCAAGCCTTGATTATCGCGATAGGGATAAAAAAATGAATCGATATAGCGTCGTCCGTATCGAGGGATATGCATCCAAAACTTATAATTCAAAGTTTCACCCGACAGCGCCTTGTCTAAATTACTTTTGGTATTGGTTTCAAATAACTCCCTGCCAATCACATCGGCAACATGCTGACCGACAATTTCATTCCAGGTCCTTTCGAATGCTTTCATATACTGTTCGTTAACCGCCTGATAAATATAATCCCTGTCAACAAAGGCTATATAATCCTCTACTGAATTAACGATATGCTTATAACGTTCTATTTCCTGTTCAGCCTGTTTTGCCTCGGTTATATCCCGGGAACTAACAACAACACCACTTATCACTCCATCATCTTCCCTGTAGGGATAGTACATAGATTCTATATAACGCCGGCCTAGTGCCGGGATATCCATCCAGTTTGGCCTTCTCTGTGTTTCCCCCAGTAATGCCCTGTCCAGAACAGCCCTGGTGCCACTTTCAAAAGCATCCTGTCCAACCAGATCAGCTACAGGCTGGTTAATGATTTCTTCTTCACTTTTCGCAAAGGTCTCCAGATATTTCTTATTAACTGTCTGGTATCTGTAGTCCTTATCAACAAAAGAAATATAACCATCAGTGGAATCAGCGATATGTTTGTAACGTTCCAGTTGTTGCTCAAAAAGCTTCCTCTCCGTGATATCACGGGCACTGATGACCACACCCGTAATAGTTCCATCCACTTCTCTGTGCGGGAGGTATTTGGTGTCCATATAGATCGCATGTCCCCCCTCGGAATACCGCCAGTCTTGAAAACGTAACGTCTGTCCGGACACACACATATCAATCCTTACTTTTATTTTGTCTTCAAACTTGTCCTTACCGAGGATATCTTCAACAGTGTGTCCAACAACCTCTTCCCAGCTTTTATTTAAAAACGCCAGATATTGTTTGCTGACAGCCTGATAAACATAATTGGCATCGATAAATGAGACATGATCATCCGTGGTATTTACAACATGTTTAAATAATTCAATCTGTTGGGCCGCCTCTTTGCTGTCGGTAATATCCAGGACAGTACCGAATACATAGGACGTTTTACTGTGTTCATCGATACTCAGTTCGGCCCTGACCCGGATATATCTGGTCTCTCCGTCAGGCCAGACGATGCGATGTTCAAAATCGACCGCAACACCCGGCTTTATTTCCTGATATACCCTCTGTACCAGTGTCCGATCATCCGGATGTATCAGCTGCAGGATGCTTTCCCTTGTCGGAATAAAGGTACTTGGACTAACACCAAAGATCCTGTAATGCTCAGGCGACCAGAAAAAATCGCCGGTATCCAGATTCTTCCGGAAGAAACCGAGCCTGGCAATCCGCTGTGCATCCAATAATTGCTTTTCCCGGTATCGCAGTTCGTCTTCCGTTTGCTTTTGTGCCGTGATGTCCCTGGCATCGGTTACTATCCCGGTAACCTCACCGTTATTATTTAAAAACGGGATTAGCTTGACATCAAAAAAACGTTTTTCCATACCTGGTACATCAACCCACCGGTGATAATTGACCTCTTCTCCGGACAGACATTTATCATAATAGGGTTTCAGGTTTTCATTAAAATTATCAATCCCTACAATCTCGGCAACATGCTTCCCTAAAAGCTCATCCCCTTCTTTCTGAAAAATCTTTATCGCCGGTTCATTAATAAACTGACAGATATACTCCTTATCAATAAACGTCATAAGATCGCTGGTTGAAGAAACAATGGATTGATAACGCCGCATTGCTTCATCTTTTTTTAACCGCTCCATTTCCGCTGATGCCCGGGTGACAAAGATTTCAAACAATGATTCAATTTGTTTCAAATCGGGAAGAGGTTTCCGATTAAGAATGGCAATCAACCCAAGTGCCTGTCCCTCGCAATCAAACAACGGAGCACCGACATAGGATTCAATCTCAAGATCCGACAGCAATTGAAAATCAGGAAATTGTTTTTGTACTGAGGAGGGATATCCTTTTATTGATTTACCAACGACTTCTTCACAAGGCGTGCCCTTAAGTTGATATTCCAATGGCTCCAGATACTGTCCATGGTGATAGACAGTTACCGATCTTACTGTATCGGACTGGTTCCCGGCTAACTTGCCCACTACGGCGAAATCAACATTCAGTATGTCCCCCAGGTGTTTGGTCAGTATCTGGAAAAATTCCTGGCTGCTGGTCGCCGATGAGATCAAGGTAAGATCGTGTAAAGCGGACTCCGCCTGTTTGTATTTATTGACAGCGGAGAAATAACAGATAATGCCTGACTCATTTCCGCTTTCATTTTCCAGAAAAGAAAAATTAACAAAAATGTCCAAATGATAATCAAAATCCGTTTTGATCTTGGCATCAAGCTTTAACTCCCCTTTACTTTCAAGAGATTCAATAATTTTATCGATGCGGATATCACTCTCATCAGAAAATAACTTGGTAATCAATTCTCCTCTGATGTCTTCGAGCGAATGGCCAAACTCCCTGACGGCCCATTTATTGCAAAAGGTAATACATCCATCAAGATCCGTCGTAATAATGGCACCAGGCAACATATCGAGAAAAGCTGATCCCCGGATCAAAATATGCGGATCGTTACCGGTGCTTTTCCCAATATTCTGTTTTTTATACTGTTTATTCTGTAAGGGCATATCAGCATCCCTTAGACATGCTTTTTCGTGCTTGGTATTCAAATTTACCTCATGCCTAGCCGGTTTAGAGTTATATAAGGTAAAGATTAGCCGATTACTTCTGGAATACTGGCCATTTCCATTTCAATATTGTTTCATTGTTATTAAAAGGCCATATCGCGATTTCATCGGTAATGCTATATGAAATTTCGCATAAATGTGTAAAAAAACGCCGTTATTGTGAAGTACTTATCGGCAACGTACTTCCCCGGGTTTAATTATAATTTTTTGAATATTTTTTATTATTCTTTTATAGCTTACTGATTTATTTAAAATTATTGATGGCTGTCTTCGCTTGTAATAAAGCGAGAATTAGCCTAATACTTATAGTTTATTGTCAAAAAATCTGATGTATGTAGCGTGATTAATCGCTTGCGAACATAATAACAGCCCTTGCTTGGCTTAATTTCATAAAAATCACTATGACAGTCGCTGAAAAAGACATATTCGGGCTTGATATCAAGGACAAACTGGACGACGTTATTCGGACGGCCAATGGCATAATCCTTGGTAAGGAAAAGGTCATCAGGCTTGCGCTGGCATGCCTCATAGGTCGTGGTCATTTACTAATTGAAGACATGCCGGGTGTGGGCAAAACAACGCTGGCACATGTACTCGCCAATACCTTGGGACTCAGTTTTCAGCGTATCCAGTTTACCAGCGACCTGCTTCCCGCCGACATTCTCGGTGCTTCGGTATTTAATCGTGATACGGGCACGTTCAGTTTTCATCCCGGGCCGATATTTTCCCAGGTAATTCTCGCCGATGAAGTCAATCGTGCGACACCCCGTGCCCAGAGTGCACTACTGGAAGCCATGGAAGAAAATCAGGTTACCATTGAAGGCGAAACACGAACATTACCCAGACCTTTTTTCGTGATTGCCACTCAAAACCCTTCCAATCAGGTAGGGACATTTCAATTGCCTGAATCACAGCTGGATCGATTCAATATGCGCTTGCAATTGGGGTATCCCGATGGCCAGGCCGAACGCGAGTTGCTAAAAGGCCGCGACCGGCGCGAATTACTGGCTGAGACCGGGGCGCTGTTGAATGCCGATCAACTATTGCTGTTTCAACGACAGGCTGAAGCTATTCATGTTGCCGACCCGCTGCTGGATTATCTGCAAAATATACTGACATTCAGCCGTGCCAACTCGGATTTTGTCTCAGGTCTGTCCCCGCGTGCCGGTTTAGCTATTTTGAGTAGCGCCCGGGGCTGGGCATTATTGCATGGGCATAAGCAAGTTTTACCTGAAGATATTCAGACAGTCATCCCCAGTGTGATTGGTCACCGCATACATTCCATGCAACACGACACCTCCGGTACTGGCCCGGATGTATTAATTGATACATTACTCAAACAAGTCCCCATCCCTTGATGAATCATGACATACTCTGTCGTACTTGAGCGACTACCGCTCGATCAGGGCAGTATCTCACCTGAACAGGGGCTGCATACCAGACGACAACGTATTTATATCTTCCCGACAAAACCGGGATTCGTCTTTATCGGTATGTTGTTCGTTATGCTATTAGGTGCCGTTAATTACAACAACAGCATGGCTTATATCCTGACTTTTTTGCTGGCCAGCCTGTTCATGGTATGCATGCTTCATACTTATCGTAATCTGCGTGGTTTGATTATCAGTGGCCCCCATACCCAATCGGTCCATGCAGGAGAGCCGGTTTGTTTCCCATTGTTGATTAATAATAGAACCAGTCTAAAGCGTATTGCGCTGAGTATTCAGCCCTATGCAAAGAAGAAGAAAAACAGGCTAAAGTTCCATCATGAAACGTTGACTGTAAACATCCAGGCAAACCAGCTGCAGCGGGAACACCTGATTATCCATAGTAAACATCGTGGTTATCTCATACCCGGGAGACTCAGATTGTCGTCGAACTTCCCGCTTGGATTATTTCACGCCTGGTCATACCTCGATCTGGAACAGACCTGTCTTATTTACCCCAAACCCGAGGGTGATCGGCAATTGCCTTTTTTCTCTCAACACGACTCCGATCAGCAAACGGGAACCCTTGCAGGCAATGATGACTTTATTGGTTTCAGGCAATATCACCCCGGCGACCCGGTACGCAGTATTGATTGGAAAACACTGGCAAAAGAGCAGGAACTACAGATAAAACGCTTTAGTGGTCATGGCGCCAACAAATTGCGTATCCACTGGGATCAATGCAGCCACCTTCATGATGTGGAACAACGCCTGTCACAGCTGTGTTTATGGATCATCGAAGCGGACAAGCAGGGATTGCACTATAGTCTGGATATTCCAGGTACCCATATTGATATGGATTATAGCGAGAAACACAGGATCCAGTGCCTGCGGACGTTAGCAAAATATGGCCTTGTCGATAATAAAAACCAGGATTGATTTAACATCCATCAGAGCCGATCTGTTCTGGTTGCTTACGGCAATCAGTCTTGCTATTTTGCCGCATTTACAGCGGATACCCATTTGGATCCCCATACTCTTCTTTGCGCTGACCGCCTGGCGCTTATCCATGTCAGTTGACAACCGGTTTCTGCCACGACAGACAAACCTGTTCGGCCATTTGTTAAAACTGATAATAGCGCTTGGTATGGTGATCGGCATACTGCTCAGTTACGGTACATTGATCGGCCGTGATGCAGGTGTTGCTCTGCTTATCCTGCTGGGTGGCATGAAATTTCTGGAAATACGGAATAAGCGAGACTATTACATCGCCTGTTTTATCGGGTTATTCCTGATACTGACGAACTTCCTCTATACACAGTCCATCATTACCGCTCTGTATATGTTACTTGTGATAATCATATTCATTTGTACATTAATCACTTTCAACGATCAGGATCACTTTCTGCGCCTGGAAGAAAGATTCAAAACAGCAAGTATCATACTGCTGGAAGCACTTCCATTAATGCTTATTATCTTTGTCCTATTCCCGCGGATACCGGGACCTTTATGGGGGCTTCCCAGAGATGCCCACAGCGGACTTTCCGGTGTTAACGACGAAATGTCGCCCGGTTCCATCAGTCAACTTACCTTGTCCGATGAAGTCGCCTTCCGTGTGAAATTTCATGGTGCAGTCCCGGACAAATCATCTCTATACTGGCGTGGTCCGGTGCTCTGGCAAACCGATGGTGTTAAATGGGTTCCCGATAAACCCCGCCCATCAACTACAGGCATTCTGACCCGGGGATCTCCCATTGAGTACACCGTGATACTGGAACCGATACACAAAAACTGGCTCTATGCCATGGAGTTACCTATAGCCCCGCCCCCGGACAGTTTTTTCACCCACGATTTGCAGATAAAAACCGCTTCATCTGAACAAAAGCGCCGTCAATACACACTGACCTCCTACACGGATTTTCGTATAGAAACAAACAGTCATACCGAGCTGATTCAGGCATTACAGCTTCCCTATGGCTACCACAGCAAAACCATAGAACTGGCTGCTGCCTGGCGTGCTGCCGGACAAAGTGATATCGACATCGTTAACAGAGCTTTACGCATGTTTAACCAGGAGGAGTTCTATTACACCTTGTCACCACCACTGATACAGGGAGATACGATTGACGGTTTTCTCTTCGATACACGCCAGGGGTTTTGTGAACACTATGCATCGGCATTCACTGTCATGATGCGTGCTGCCGGGATTCCTGCCCGGGTGGTCGTTGGTTATCAGGGCGGAACCATCAACCCGATCGATAATTATCTGGTTGTCAGACAGCGGGACGCCCATGCATGGTCGGAGGTGTGGCTGGAAGATCGGGGTTGGATAAGAGTGGATCCGACTTCGGCCGTATCACCGGCCCGTGTGATGGAAGGCATAGAAAATGCATTACCGGGTGCAGTCATCGATATTCCACTGGGATTGCACAATAACAAAACAGCTCGAGATCTCATGCGCCGGTTTCGTGACACATTTGATGCCATTAATAATCGCTGGAACCAGTGGGTACTAGCTTACGATAATAAAAAGCAGCTAATTTTATTCCAGAAAATAGGATTTAAAAACGATGTTAAATGGACTGAAATGATACTGTGGCTGGTTTTCAGCCTGGTTTCAGTCTTTGCGGTTGTTTCATTCCTGATTCTAAGACAGCGGCCTGATAAAACCGACTCTGCAAAACGATTATATGATCAATTCTGCCGAAAAATGGCTAAACTGGGTATTAACCGGTATGCATTTGAAGGCCCGAAAGACTTCGCATCACGCGCCATTACACAACGGGATGATTTGCGAAAGGAAATTAATGACATTACTGATCTCTATATCGCCGTACGATATGGTGATCAGATGAATTTATTTGTACAGCTAAAACAATGTATTAAAACATTTAAGCCAGTAAAACATATCACTGCCTGACAAACATACCTGATGGAACAACCATTATCCAGTAAGCAAGAATATCCTGTTAATTTCCAGGAATTATCCAGGCAGGAAATATTCAACAATGTGGATATCGATCAGTTGATCCCCTTGTTAAGCAAATGTCCCGTTAAATCAATTGAAAAGGAACAAATTATTATTCATGCCGGAGAATCTAATCACCATTTATATCTGATTTTATCAGGACGCTTCAGGGTTCATCTTCCTAATGATCTCCTGACCCCGGTTATTATGCTCGAAGCAGGGCAAAGTCTTGGAGAAATCTCCATCATTGATCATCAGCCTGCCTCTGCAAATGTCATCGCTGACATGCCGTCACGTATCCTGGTAGTTGATGAAAGTATCCTGTGGGAATTGATACAGCAGTCCCATGCTATTGCCTATAATCTCCTGGTTGTACTGGCACAACGACTGCGCTATGGCAATTCTGTCATCAATAAAATCAAAGAACTGTTAAGCGAATATGAGTACAACGCGACGGTTGATTCACTGACCAGTCTTTACAACAGACGCTGGTTAGACAGTATGCTCGAACGTGTCATGCACCGTTGTCGTACCAATAAGCAACCACTGTCGGTACTTATGATCGATATTGATTTTTTCAAACAGTACAATGATAAACACGGTCACATAGCCGGTGACTGTGCCTTACGTGTAGTCTCAAGAACAATCCTGCAAAATCTTCGTCCCGAAGATCTCGTTACACGATACGGCGGTGAAGAGTTATTTGCCCTGCTCCCCGGTCTTGATATCAAAGAAGCCGAAGCCGTTGCCGGACGTTTACGTAAAGTTATCAGTGAAGCGGAGATTCGCTTGAATGATGAATATGTGTTGCCTTCATTAACGGTTTCTGTGGGGATAGCGCAAATGCACAATAACTATGACCCTGAACAATTGATCCGTGCAGGGGATGAGGCACTATACCGGGCCAAACACTCCGGCCGTAATACAGTCAGTCAGTAAATCGGTGCTCGGGACTAGGTTCTCAAAAAAGAGTACTGTCGCTACCAATTCAATCCCCTTTAGCCTTGCCGGGATGTGCGGTTGTGTAGGCTATATTAAATAAAAAATAGATTTACATTCCTAATTTGTTTCTTCTATGGATAGATATAACTTGGCATAAGTCCCTTTTTCCTTCAGTAATTCATCATGTCTGCCTGATTCGATGATCCTGCCTTTGTGCAAAACAATTACGCGATCCGCCGTTTCAATGGTGGACAGGCGATGGGCAATAATTAAACAGGTTCGCTGATGACGGATCTCCTCCAGCGCCTGCTGTATATGCCGCTCCGACTCAGTATCCAGTGCTGAAGTCGCCTCATCCAGAATAAGAATCGGGGCGTCTTTTAACAATGCCCTGGCCAGGGCGATTCTTTGCCGCTGGCCACCGGATAAACGCGTTCCTTTATCACCTACTATCGTCTCGAGTCCATCAGACAGGTCCTTGATGAACTCCATGGCATGGGCAGCCGTGGCCGCGGTAATAATCGCCTTGTCACTGACATCCCGATTACAGCCATAGGCAATATTATTCCGGATGGTGTCATTAAAAAGAATGATCTCCTGGCTTACCAATGCGATGTTGGCGCGTAGATCGGCCAACGAAATATCGCGAATATCCTGTCCATCAAGCAGGATTCTGCCACGATGACTTTGATAAAAACGTGGCAACAGGTTAGCCAGCGTTGTCTTACCACTGCCGGATGCACCGACCAGCGCAATGGTTTCACCAGGATTAATGTGAATATTAATACCTTCAAGCACATGGGCATCCGTATTCTCATATTGATAACTTAATCCCTCTATTTTGATCTCACCCCTGGCTCTGCTGAGTTTTACGGTGCCCGAATCAACCTCGATATCTTCATCGATCAGCGCAAAAACACTTTCACAGGCGGCCAGTCCCTTTTGTATGTGTTCATTGATCCGTACCAGCCGCTTCAACGGTGCGAGTAACATGGCTACAGCACCGAAGAATGAAACAAATTCACCGACACTCAATTGCCCTGCCACCGCCTGTCTGGAGGCGACAAAGACAATGATTGCCAAACCGGATGCGGCAATAAGCTGCACTGCCGGCCCGCTGACAGCCGCAGCATTGACAAACTTCATCGTAAACCGTCTGTTAGCATTAATTATTTTATGAAAACGTTCTTTTTCCTGTGTATAGCCTGAAAATAATTTAACAATCCGGTACCCTTCAATGACCTCGCCTAAAACGTGATGGATGTCCGCCATGGTATCCTGCACTCCGCGACTCATTCTTCTCAGACGCCGTCGGATGACCGCCATAACCAGTGAAATAAACGGAGCACTGATCAAGGCAATAAGCGTCATCTGCCAGTCTATGTAGAACATCAAACCAATTAAGCCGATGATGATGAGGGAATCCTTGAATATCACCGTTACGGCGTTGGTTGATGCTTCCTTGATCTGGGTAACATCATACGTAAATTTTGACATCATACTGCCGGCACTGTGCTTGTCATAAAACTGATTGGTAAATCCCAGCATCCTTGCAAACATCTCATTGCGTAAATCCATCACAACTTTATTAGCCACCCAATTCACAGACACCATGCTCACAAAACTCGACAGACCGCTGACGATAAACACAGTCAAGATCCATAAAGGAACGGTGATCATCATCTCCGGGTTTTTCTCGATAAATGCGCCATCGAGCATGGGTTTAAGGATATACGCCTTGGCAGGTTCGGTAGCAGCCAGTACGATCATGGCCAGCAGGGACAGCAAAAATATATGCCAGTACGGCAGAACATACCGCAGCAGGCGTAGATATAACTGCTTGTCCGAAACCGGCCCGAAAACT
>JANQEY010000144.1 GCA_028278125.1 bacterium
GCCACTGATGTAACCATTGGTTCGAGCACCAATACCAACTGTCATCTCCCTACCGAGGCTTATTATAAGTACTCCTACACTCAGCAGATCTATACCCAAAGCCAGATCAATACCAGTGGTACTATTACTGCTGTTTCGTTTTACTGGAATGGTAATGGTTCACGGACCCGAACCATTCAACTCTTTTTAGGTCACACTTCCAAAAGCTCGTTTTCAAGTTCAACTGACTGGGTATTAGTAGAGAATTTAGACCTGGTGTACAATGATGATTACACCCTCGGTTCAACCGCTGGTTGGTATACCATTACCTTATCCACTTCCTTCTCTTATAACAACTCTGACAATCTCCTGGTAGCCTTTGACGATAACACCGGTACTTATGTTAGCAGTAGTGATGAATTCTATTGCACCAATCAGAGTACCAATAGAAGTATTTATAAATATCAGGATGGCAGTAATATAGTAACTTCCAGTCCGGGAACTGCCAATGCCCGGTCAGATTATTGCGCCAATATCAAACTGACCTTTGGTTCTTCTGAGGATTATTCCGGGTGGACCTATGAAGATACCATTACCGTAAATACGGTCGGTCTTGGTCTCTCCGGAAATGTCTACAATTTCCCCATGCTTTTGCAGCTCGATAATAGCAATTTTACCTTTTCCCAGGCCAAAAGTGACGGCTCTGACATTCGTTTTGCCAAACTTGATGATACCCCTCTCTCTTTTGAACGGGAACGCTGGGATAATAGCAATGAACTGGCAGAATTCTGGGTTCGCCTGGACACCGTTCTGCAGAGCAGCAATACCCAGAAATTCAAGATCTTCTGGGGCAAAAGTGATGCAACCAGCCAATCCAATCCTGAGGAGGTTTTCAAAACCGCCAGTGGCTATGATTTTGCCGGAGTCTGGCATCTCAATCAGAGCTATACTGATGCCACGAGTAACAGCAATGACGGTACCCAATACAATACCTCCGATATTACCGGAAATGTTGGCAAAGCGCGGGATTTTGACGGTAATCTGGATTATATTTCCTGCGGTAATGCTTCTTCTCTGAGCATGGCAACCAATGATAAAGTCACGGTATCAGCCTGGGTTCGCCGTACCGGGTACAATATTGACAATGAGTGGGAGGGCATAGCCGGGAAATTCGATTGGGATGGAGGTGCCCAACGGGAATATATGCTTACCAATAAAACCGGTAATGCCGGGTTCTCCTTTCATGTTTCTTATAATGGGTATGAAAATGAAACAATTGCCACCTATAACAGCAGTGTAACCAATGGAACCTGGTACCATGTTGCCGGAGTAGCAGATGGTTCTTATGTACGTATTTATGTAAATGGGATATTGCGTAATTCGGTTGGTCACTCCTCAGGCATATTTAATGGGACCTCCAATTTTGAGATCGGAGTAATGGACGATTACCAGGGAACCAGCGCCCGTCAGTACTGGAATGGTCGGATTGATGAGGTCCGGGTAGCCAATGTTGATCGTTCTGCTGATTGGATTGATCTCTGCTATGAAACCCAGAAATCCGGACAGACCGTGGTTAGCTTTAACGGTATTCAACCAAGCACTGAGAATTATGCACAATGGAGCGATGATGATACCGTAGTGGTGAATACGTCATCTTTATCACTTTCCGGTGATGTCTTGAACTTCCCCCTGCTCCTCCGTCTCACTGCGAGTAATTTCGCTTTCTCTGAAGCTAAAAGCGATGGCACGGATATCCGTTTTTCCAAGATGGACGGTACCCATCTTTACTATGAACGCGAGAGATGGGATAATACCAATGATCTAGCCGAATTT
>JANQEY010000149.1 GCA_028278125.1 bacterium
GCCATAGGTACGCATGGTTTCTACAACGTAGTTTCTCTTCTCCGGATATACATAATGTTCGATGGCAACATATTTTGCTACGCACTCATCAACCGTTTCGTACCCGAACATTTCAGCCATCCGCTGATTGGCCTCCAGCATCTTGCCGTCTCTAACCCTTGACCGGAATAATCCAACCTGCGCATTGTCATAAATGTTTTTATACTTCCGCTCACTCTCTCTCAGTGCCTTCCCATCCCCTTTGCGATCAGCCGCTTCCTGCTCTAATCGCTTGATCTTGCGCACCAATTCTTCATAGGTTGGTTTTGAGCTCATTCCATCTCCAGTTTCTAGCGGTTATCCACTTTAATCGGGAATCAATCCTCTTATATTCTTAAGATTGGGATCCGAAAGCTGGAATCCCAATAGAGAAGCGGGTTTTGACACCACCTCTTAATATATTAAACAATGTTTATATCAAGTTATTATTGATAAAATGTAATTACAGTATCAAACTGCCATCCATTCTGGAAAAATTGATCCATCATCTGGACTGCAGGAATCGTGCCGTTGAGACTAATCTGAGATTCGTTTGAATTTCAAGGGATTAAATGAGTGCGACAGGAAATTGATTTGAAACGAGAATACAGGCGGTCCTGTTTTGCATGACAACGTCTTGAATAAAAGACAGAATATCTCCAGACAAATATGTTGGACATTTATTCGCTTCCTTGACAATGAACAAACTGATACATTTTAAAACAGGCTCGTGAATATCGTTTTGCGGTTATCTATGAACCTCAAGTGGTCATAGGATTAGGCTTTGGAGGTGATCCGATTCGTGCGCGTGTGACTGTCTGAGGTTCCACGTATTAGGGAGCGTTACAGCGAACAGCAAGAAGTAATAGCGATATACCTTAACTATGCTATTTTGAAGGATGTTTTGTTAATAGTGAAACCCTGTTCGGTGTTACGCTCCCTTATGCACGAGTTTCACACGTCCGCGAATGAGACAACGCGATTATCTTCAAAGCCGAAAGGGTTTGACTTGAGCTTTCT
>JANQEY010000024.1 GCA_028278125.1 bacterium
TGGGGATATGAAGACGCTCTCAGTACCGGTGCGTTCGGATTTAGTAAAGACAACAACACACTCTACATGATCAGCAGTGTTGGAAGTAACACTGCTGAATTAAGAGAACTTGATATTGCAACTGGTAAAGCTAAAACGATCGCCTCGGATCCGGATTTCGACGTGAACGGTCTTATGATGCAGAGAAAGACATACGAACTTGAGGCTGTCAGATTTGGAAAGGACCGCTCCGATTGGCAAGCTATAGATCCCGAAGTACAGCCTCATCTGGATGCTCTGAAGAAGTTGAACCATGGAGATTTCGCTGTTGTAAATCGCACCTATGATGATGGGAAATGGCTGGTAGTATATGATGTTGATAACGGACCGGTGGTTTACTATGTTTACGATGTTTCGGCTATGAACGGTGAATTATTATTTAACACACGCCCGGAATTGGAAAACGTGGAATTAGCAAAAATGGAACCCGTTACAATCACGGCACGAGATGGGATGAAGGTGTATTGCTACCTGACAATGCCCTTGGGTAAAAAACAACGAAACCTTCCCGCAGTTATGATGATACACGGTGGTCCGTGGTACAGAGATAGTTGGGGTTATAACTCACAAGTGCAATGGTTAGCCAATCGAGGTTACGCCGTTATGCAGGTTAATTTCAGGGGTTCGACCGGCTATGGCAAGAAATATGTGAATGCTGGAAACAAGGAGTGGGGAGGTAAAATGCAGGATGATGTAACTGACGCCACCAAATACCTTATCGACCAGGGTATAGCCGATCCGGAGAAGATTGCCATTTATGGAGGTTCTTATGGCGGCTTTGCTGTTCTCTCTGGCGTTACCAAAGAACCAGATCTGTATTCCTGTGGACTTGATTTCTTCGGACCTTCAAATCTCCTGACTTGGATAAATACCATTCCGCCATATTGGGAACCGTTAAAACCGACTTTTTACAAACGTATTGGTCATCCCGAAGTGGATTCACTGATGTTAATGGAACGCTCGCCAATTCATAAAGTTGACGATATAATAGCTCCCATGTTGATAGTACAGGGGGCGAATGATCCCCGAGTTCCACGTGCTGAAAGTCTGCAGATCAGGGATGCACTCCAAAAAGCTGGTAAGGAAGTTATGTATCTTGAGTTTGAGGATGAAGGGCACGGATTTGCCAAAGAGAAAAATCGACTTAAATTCTTTGCTGTTGCTGAGAAATTCCTTGCTGAACATATCGGAGGCAGGTACGAACCCGATCCTGATGAAACCAAATAGTACGTAAATAGAGAAATAATAATCTGAGAACCGCGGTTGTTTTTCTGCGGTTCTCTTTTTGATATTCATTTCGACGTGTCCTATACTTGAAAAC
>JANQEY010000182.1 GCA_028278125.1 bacterium
TCCGGCAAATCCGGTATGGCCTGATTGTGTATGAATCCGGCCAGTTCATTGACTCTATCCACAATTGTATCCTCTTTTGGGCTGAAATCATTTTGTAATTTCTGCACCAGCCAATCGGTCAGTATCATTCCCCAGTATTCAAATCTCAAATCATCAACATAATCATGTGGATTCCTCCTGTGGTCCACAATAGGTTTTCCAAAAGCTACATGATATTCAGTGCCTTTCATTAAGGCCTGCAAGAAATAGCCACCCCAGATATCCCCATACCGCTGAATATTACCTCCTGGAACGTTCCATCCCATGGGAATGCATAAATAAGCCGGAATCAGTTCCCTGATGACGCTTGTATTTTGAGTGTTAACAGGTGACCAAGTGCTTTGTTTTAAGACCTGAACATCTTCTCCCTTATAGGCAACTCCCTCCACTTTTCCGTTTAGCCAGGTTGTGGCATCAATATCCGGATCAGAAAGCCAGAGTCCGGCTGTTACACCAATCTTAACCGGCCTATCCACTGTCTCAAATAAATTCTGATTAGGAAGGCCTCTAAGCCGGAATGGAAACCCCCTGGGAAATACCTGTCTGTCGGGTTTGATTTCCAAATACTCACATATATTATGAAACCCGGTTTCTTCACTGATTAACTTACCATCCCAGGTCCTACCAGTATTCTTATGGAATCCTACCAGATCGTCCTCTGTCGGAAAATTGTCATCGTCGATACTGATTAAAATATCGCAACCATCTTCCAGTGCATGCAGATATCCAATATTCCTTCTTGTCTCATTGTTGTAAGGAATTCGTGTATAAAAATCCTTGCATCGCTCTCCCCACTCATCCTGAGTTGGGATATCGAGATAAATGGTCTCCATTCCTTTATCGGTGACGGTTTTACATAAGTTGCCACAAGATTCCGGAGTCTTATTATCTCCTACTACCCAGACTTTAACCGAATCCAGGTGATTAAAACTCGTAAGGTTTGCAAGAAGATCTTCCAAGACGGAAGGGTGGTAAATAGTCGTAAAGACAATATGAATGGGCTTGTTCATAGAAACAACATTTTAAATTAATAAGAATTAGATTCTGGAAAGCCAATCGTTAAAAACATCTTCCAGTGTTTGCTCAATAGTGAATTTTTGTTTCCACCCCAAGGCAAGCAACTTGGAATTATCACCAAGCAACAGCGGTTCGTCTGACGGCCGAAATAGATCAGGGTCTTTCACAACATCAATATCCAGCCCCGATATTTCAATCAGCTTATCTAAAATCCAGGATATTTTATGGGCAGTACCCGTACAGATATTGATGGGATCTCCGGGTTGTCCTTTTTCTATCATCTTCATCATGCCGTCAACTCCATCGCGAACATCGATAAAATCCCTGGCAGATTCCAGGTTTCCAACTTTGACAACAGGCTCAAGTCTTCCTTTTTTTATCAATGCCAATTGCCTGGCAAAATTCTGTATGGCCGTCGCAGGAGGATGTCCGGTACCGACATGAATAAACAATCGGGGAAGAAACACATTCATGCCGTAGTTTAGAAAGTATTGATAACCAAGGTTTTCATTAGCCACCTTCGTAACCCCGTATGGAGATATCGGCCTTAACAGTCTTTCTTCCACCAGGGGACAATCCTCAGGCTTGATATCACCGTATTCTGCACTGCTGCAGGCAATAACCACTTTTGCATCAGGTGCATGAAATCTGCTGGCTCGAAGCACATTGGTTGTTCCCTGAAAATTTGTCAAATGGGTGGATTCTTCAGTTTTCCAGGAGATGCCGTTAAAGGCTTGAGCTGCCATATGAATTACCAGCTCAGGTTTGAAATCTTTGAATAACTGATCAATGGCATCCCGATCCAGAATATCAATTCTATGGACATGTTTATCCGGTTCTGCCGAAAGCCTGCTGGTTGCACTGTTTCTGGCTATTCCGGCAAAATCCCAGCCATTTTGCTCCACTGC